>JAWLEN010000167.1:0-3670 GCA_041686095.1 Candidatus Aminicenantota bacterium | reverse complement strand
AAGAAGAGTGTATATGGAGACACCTTCTGGTCGGTTAGATAAAGTGTAAATCAGCAAAAGACAGGCTCCTGCTCCCAGAGCTGCAAAAAGCTGAACAGAACTGAACGGACCCCATTTGAGCCAGAGAGAAGGGTATAAAATAGTGATAAAAGCTCCTAAAGCAGAGCTTCCGCTTATTCCTAGAGTAAAGGGTTCCACCAGAGGATTACGGAACAGAACCTGAAAAACCGCACCGGTCAGGGCAAGGGTCCCTCCGGCTATAAGAGCCAGCAGCACTCTGGGGATTCTTTGAAAAAGAAAAATCTCTTGGGCCGGAGTGATGGTTACAGAATCAGCACTGAAAACATCAGAAGGGGTTATGGATTCAGGTCCTATCCAAGGAGAAATCACAGCCACGGCACAAAACAGCAGGGCATAAATAAAGAAAGCTTTCTTATTCATTTTATTTTATTAATGACCAGTCTGGGTAATAGATAAGGATCATTGGTTTCAGGATGACTGCCTAAAATCACATCTTCACCATAGACTTCATTAATGATTTCTCTTGATATCACGGCCCCTGGTTTTCCACTTGAGATCATTTTTCCATCTGAGAGGAAAACAAGCTTTTGACAGAATAAGGAAGCAAAGTTGACATCATGAGTCACCACCACCACGCCCATTCCCTTTTTGACCAGTCCTAAAAGCAGGTGAAAAAACTGGACTTGTCTGTGAATATCCAAAGAGCTGGTGGGCTCATCCAATAAAAGCAAATCAGGACTTTGGGCCAGCACTGAGGCAAGAAAAGCCCTTTTTTTCTCTCCTCCCGAAAGCTGGGAAAGCCTTCTTTCCGACATTTTTTCCATGCCTGTGGATTTGAGAGATTCTCTGATGATTTCAAAGTCCAAGAGGCTAAGAGTCCCGAATGTTCCTGTATGAGAATATCTCCCCATCTGAACCAGCTCTTTAACAGTGAAGTCATACTCACTGCCGGTTTCTTGGGGCAGAAAACCTATTTTTTTAGCAATTTCTTTGCGTTTGATATTTTTTATGTCATTTCCCGATAAATGAACGGTTCCGTTTAAAGGATTTAGAATTCCGGCTGCGATTCGAAGCAGAGTGCTCTTTCCAGAACCATTGGGTCCTATGATTCCCAAAATTTCTGAAGCATAAACAGAAAAATGAGGAATATCAAGCTTCCAATGAGAGTCAGGAAATTGATGGATGATGTTCTTGAGTTCAATCATGTTCGAAGGGGACCTCTGGATGGATGGTTCTGATAAATTTTTTAACAATCATGCTCACTCTAACTCCTGGGATCAAAAGATAATCATCAGTGAGAAAACAAATGCGGCTGTTTTTAACTGCAGGAAGAACTGAAAGACGGTCCCAATCTTTACGCAGAAGCTGCTGCTGGTTTAAATTCAATCCTTTGGCATAAATTTCAATAATGATATCAGGCTGGCGCATGATGAGTGATTCCTTGGAAATCCGCGGATAACGTTTCTTTATATCAGAAAAGATGTTGATACCGCCTGCCATTTCAATGATCTCATTGAGAAAGGTTTCTTTTCCTGTGGTCATCAGTCCGGTCAAGTCGCCGGGTGTATGACTGAGACATAGAAAAACCTTTTTTTTAGGCAGAGATTCAGTTTTGGATTTAAGAGCCAACATCTCTGTTTCTATTTTTTGACTGAGGGTTTGCGCCTCTTTTTCAGCGTCTAAAATGCAGCCGAGTTCACCTATGGCTTTATAAATGTCTTTGATTTTTTCTATTTTTAAAGACATAAATTTTATATCCTGGTTTTTGCATAGTTCAGCCAGGCTTTCATGCTCTCCCTGTGTTATCACTAAGTCCGGTTTTAAGGCGGTGATTCGCTCTTTGTTGGGATTGATAAGGCCCCCGATACTCTGTTTTTTTTGTGCGGCTTCCGGATACACAGTGAAGTGACTGACTCCCACCACCCTATCCCCCAAACCCAGAGAAAATACGATTTCAGTCACACTGGGAGCCGCACTGATGATTCTTTTATATTTTGGGGATTTTTGATCGATTGTGTTGATGGGATCCGGTTTTGAAAAAACTTGACTGGGAATGCCTAACAGCAAAAAAACAAAAAGCAGCAAGGAAGAATATAGGGATATATGTGAAAGCTGTTTTATGATTCTTAGTTTGATCACTGGTTTTAAAAGCTCTCTTTTGCAGCTCCATTTAACATGGATTATTCATGAAAAAGGCCAATGTGTACAATATAACAAATAAACTAAATAACTCAAACGTTAAAAATTTCTTATTAATTTTTTTGATTTAATGTTAATTTGAATGTATTATTTTTTTTATGAATAGAGGGAGAGAAATTATGGATAAAGTAACACGTTTTGGTGTATCGCTCGAAAGTCAGCTTCTCACTCAATTTGATGCGTTATTAAAGAAAACCGGCTATAAAAATCGGTCTGAAGCTATAAGGGATTTGATAAGGGAACGCCTTGTTAAACAGGAATGGGAAGAGGAAAATAAAGAGATTATCGGGATAATGAGCGTTGTTTTTAATCACGAAAAAAGGGATGTCACTGAGATACTCAATCATATCCAGCACCAGCATATAGGAGCTATCATATCTTCCACTCATATTCATTTGGATTCTCATAATTGCCTTGAAGTGATTATCTTGAGAGGAAAGAGCCGGGTCATAGAAAAAATTTCAAATCAACTAAAAAGCACCAGAAACGTCAAGCACGGAGAGCTTATCAAGACTACTGTGGGAAAGGATTTAGAATAATAGAGAAATAAAGCACGCCGCCCGCTTCCTTAATGGAAACGAGCGGCGTGATGGGGATGGGATAAAGGTTAGGGTCTATCTATCTGAAACCCCATGAAAAAAGGAGGGTAAAAAAGAGGAATTTTTTTCATTTTTAGCATCTCTATACATATATACGCCCTAATTTAAATAAAAGTTGCGTTTTTTTATAAAAAATTTTCTTTCTCATGAGTTATTTGAGAAAAATGCTGATATTTTTAAAATGATGCCGATTTCCAAAGTTGATCTCAAAGAAAGCAGAGAATTGACAAACCTTTTCAATGACACTTTTTGCCTTTATAAGTTATTGAAATAGAAGCAAATAGAAAGAATCCTTTTAACTTTATTCTTTTTTCCCTTTCACTTATCGACTAACTCCTATAATTATATCATATTTCAGAATAGAATTTCAAGGAAAAAATGCTAATGAAATTAAATTTGTTGTTTATGAGTCGTTTTTACAGAAAAACGGCCTTAATGAGGCCTATTTTGCAGTTATTCAGCCATGAGTCATACTTTTTCTTGATTCGAAGTTTTCATGGGCAGCGAAAGCCTCTCTCATTCTAGGGTAGAGTTTATTTGACATATAAGGGGAAGGGCAAGGGATTCGTCACCCGCTCGATTCACCAGCGATGAATCTCTCTCCCGGTTCGGGCTTCGCTCTCCTCTAAAGAGGAACCATGCCCGCTCCGCCCTCACAGGGGATTCCTCATCCCTTGCCCTCTCCCCTTAATAAATATTATATATCACATTTATAACAGAATGAGAGAGGCTTTCCATGAATAAGTCATAGTGGTAATATTGTATATTAAACTTTTATATTTTACCTGAATTATTCACGAGTCGAGGTTGCTGCAGATGCGAGGCGCAGGGCATGAAGTCGTGGTTCTTCA
>JAWLEN010000055.1:11663-16211 GCA_041686095.1 Candidatus Aminicenantota bacterium | reverse complement strand
AGGAAATTTGGGTGTGGCTGAAGCGACTTTGAAGATTTAGCCTTCTGATGAGTTTTTCGAGGGTATCCGGCGAAGCCGGGCGACGAGTATGTTTGACCCACGGACGGGGGGAGTTACGGAGTCGCCGAGAAAAACGAGGAAGAATGGCGTTAAAAATCTGAAGGGAGCACAAGCCACACCCAAATTTCCACTATATTTTATGAATATCAGGAAAAATCATCTTTACAGGTGATATAAAATAGCTTAAAATCACCCGTAACATAACCTTAAAGGAGGATTGACGGATCTCCATAAAAAGGCATATATATGTAGATAAATGTATAAAAATTTATATATTTGTTTCCTTTTCAGGGGAAATAAGGTAAAAAAATATTAAGATTTTTATTTGACAAAGGTGATTTATTTTGATAATAAGTACTCAGGTCAGGAAAGGTGAGCAAAGAAACGCATGAAAAAGAAAGCGGTTTACCCCGGTTCCTTCGACCCTATAACAAACGGCCATGTTGATATTATCGAAAGGGGATTAAACATTTTTGACCAAATAAATATTGCTGTTTTAAAAAATCCCAAAAAAGAGCCTTTATTCTCGACTAAAGAAAGAGTAGGAATGATTGAAAGCATATTTAAACATACCAAAAGGATAAAAGTGATGTCCTTTCATGGGCTGCTGGTTGATTTTGCCAAAAAAATAAATTCTAATATTGTGATCAGAGGTTTGAGGGCAGTCTCAGATTTCGAGTATGAATTCCAGATGTCTTTAATGAACCGAAAGCTGGCTCCAGACATTGAAACACTCTACATGATGCCGGCTGTGGAGTATTCTTTTTTAAGTTCACAATTAGTCAAAGAAGTCTGCCTGTTAGGAGGCTGCTTGGAAGGATTGGTCCCTTCTTCCGTAGAAGAAAAATTAAGCAATAAACTAAAAAAAAATAAAAATATAACTTTATAATAAGGATATAAAAAATGCTCGGAATCGGACAGTCAAAACAACCAATAGGATTCGACATTGGCTCTCACTCCATAAAAGCTGTCGAGCTTAAACCCAAAAGGGGAAAAGAGGAAGGATATGTATTGAAAAAGATCGGCTATGAACTTCTTCCCCCGGACGCCATTGTCGAAGGGACCGTCATTGACTCAGCAGCTGTTGTCGAGACCATCAAAATGATTTTTGATGAAAATAAAATATCTAATAAAAATGTCGCCATTTCCATCTCCGGAAACTCAGTCATTATCAAGAAAATTTCTCTTCCTCCTATGGAAAAAGAAGAATTGGCAGAATCAATCATATGGGAAGCCAAACACAATATTCCATATCCTTATGAGGAAACAAATGTAGATTATGCCATTCTCCGTCACCCGAGTCATACTGAAGAAAGAAATCTGGATATACTGCTGGTTGCTGCCAAAAAAGACAAAATTGCCAACTACAGCAATGTCATCAGTCAAGCCCGTAAAAATCTTGAGTCTATAGAAGTGGATGTTTTTGCACTTCAAAATGCCCTCGAATACAATTACCCTGAGATTTTCAATGATAAAACAATTTCTATCATAAACTTAGGGGCTAATATCACAAACGTGATCATCATAGAAAAAGGAATTCCCCAGCTGTTCAGAGATCTTACCATTGGAGGTTCCTTTTTTACAGAAAATCTCAGCAAGGATTTAAGCATTAGCTTTGATGATGCTGAAAAGCTCATCAAGGGACTACCAGTGCAGAATATTCAAGCTGATCAATACAAAACTGTATTGAATATGAACATCCAAAACCTTTTGGATGAAATCGAGAAAACCTTCTCCTTTTATGAAGCTGGAGAAAAAACAGGGAGGAAAATTGATTTTGTCTTTTTAAGCGGAGGGCTTTCTCAATTAAAAGACCTTCACACCGGTTTTGAACAAAAATTCAAAATCAAGAGTGATATCCTCAATCCATTTAAAAATATAGAGTATGACGAAAAAAAATTCGACTCTATATACTTCGATGAGCTTTATGCTCTTTTCGGAGTGGCCACAGGTTTGGCACTAACAAAAACGGAAAAATAAACCATGATAAGGATCAATTTATTAAAGCCCGGGAAAAAAGAGGTTTCAGAGGCGCCTGCCGCCGCTGAACCTGAAATAAGAGAAAAGAAAACTCAGCTTCCATATATGCTTATCTTCCTTCTGGTCATCGTTCTCATAGGAGCTCTTTTCCTAATCCAAAAAAGAGAATTAGATAATGAAAAGGCTCGCTTGGAAGACGCTAGGGCTGAGAAGCAAAGCCTTCAGTATGTCATTGCGAAACTTGAAGAAATGGAAAAACAGAAGCAAGTGCTCTCCAGAAAAATTAATTTAATTAGCCGTCTTAAAGCAAGACAAGGGACCGGCGTTATTATTATGGATGAACTGAGCAAAAATCTTCCGGATTGGGTTTGGCTGACTGAGGTTGACTATAAAGAGTTCAACATTCACATCAAAGGCAAATCTTTATCCAATAATCTGATCGCAGACTTTATCTCAAATTTAGAAGAAAGCAGATACTTCAGCAATGTAAATCTCATCTCCTCAACACTCAGAGAAACCAGGAACAACGAATATCTTGAATTTTCACTCAATACCCAATTTGTCTTTCCTTACACTCCAATTGAAACGGGAGAAAGCGTAAAGGAGAATTCTCAATGAGAGACTGGCCTTGGTACGGATATGTTGTGTTGGCTCTGATCATCTTTGGGCTCTTTTATTTTATCCATTACAAACCCACAAATAATGAGCTGAAAAACGTCAGAGAAGAAAGGATCAGAGTAGAAAAAGAGGTTGAAATGCTGAAGCAGAAAAAAGAAGAACTGGACCAGATTGAACAAGAAATAAAGATAATGAACGTTCAATTGAAAAGTCTGGAAGCCATCATCCCCCAAGAGGAAGAAATCGATGTCATCTTAAGAAGAATCCAGCAGCTGGCCCATGATTCAAGGATAGATATTATTCAGTTTATTCCAAAACCATTGATCAATAAGGAATTCTTCTCTGAAAAGCCCATATCCATGGAGCTTACTGGAAACTATCATAATCTAGCCACATTCTTCAGCAGAATAAGTAATTTTTCCAGACTTTTTACCATGGAAAATTTTTCTATAAGAGCTTTGAGGGATCAAACTTCAGCACTCACAGTAAGGGCTAATTCCACTGCCAAGACCTATGTGTTCCATGAAGAAGCAGCTCAAGAAGAAAAAACAGAAGAGGAGAAATAATGAAAAAAACAATTTTTGTTTTATTGCTGTTATGTGTATTTTTATCCACCTCTGCCCTCACACCCTGCTTTGGCCAGGAAGAAAAGATTCAAGAAGAAGAGAAAAGCGCTGCTGTGGAGCAAATACAGAGAAGCTTTTATAATTATGACCCTGCTGGAAGGCGCGATCCGTTCAGAGACTTATTAGCAGGAGCGGAAGCTGATGAGGAAGCAGGGATAAAAGCTGTCTCAGAGATGTCTATAGATGACATTATTCTTATTGGCATTCTTAAAATAAAAGACAATCTTTTCGGAATCATTAGAGGCCCACAGGGATTTCCTTTTCGAATCAATGAAGGTGATAAATTTAAAGATGGTTTTGTACTGACTATCGAAGAAAAAAAGATTATTTTTAGGAAAACAAAAAACAGAGGAATCCCCTTGTCTAGACCTATTAATGTAACCAAAGAAATAAATCCAGAGGAGCGATAATATGAAAGGGAAAAAATATTTACAGGGAGTCGCCTTTCTATGCATTTTAGCGCTTGCCAGCGGATTTTCAATTTCCGGCGAAACCAAAGTTCTCACCAACAGCCTCTCCCTGCAGAATGAACCAACCAGCACTAAAGTCATATTAAAATCTGAGACCCCCTTCAAGGTGATCCATTCTTTTTATTCTACTGAACCTGATTCCAGAATCGTTCTGGAAATAGACAAATTACCCCCAGATCTGAACCTACAATCAGAGTTTAGTCCTCATTCACTCATCCGAGACATTAAGGCTGCCAGTAAAGAAAACAGCCAGCCTCTTATTCTTATCGACCTAAAACAGAGGATGCCCTATACCATTTTTAATTATGGAACATCAGCGGTCGTTGAAATCAACAAGGCTCAAACACATCTAACAGAATATCCTCTAACCCATGAAAAAAGAAAAATAATACAGGAAGGAAGGGACTCCTCCATCTACCTCAGGGATATCCAGATAACTGAAGGTGAAAACAATATTGACGTTAAAGCAGTCGTGACAGACAATCCGGTTCCTAATGTATTTGTTCTTGAAAATCCCCTCAGATTGGTGGTGGATCTCCATAACACACTGGCTTCAAAAAATTCATTCAACTACTCCATTAATAAATATGGAGTGGCCAATTTAAGAACAGGCCAATTTCAGGTTTCCAATCCCTATACCATAACCAGAATGGTCTTTGACCTTGAAGAGCCGGTATTCTACAAACTGAATCAGGAAAACGGCTTCTTTAACATCTCCTTTTATAAGAGCCAAAAATTTCAGTTCTCTGAGCCGGCTCCGGAAACACCGGAAGAACCCCCCATCCCAAAAGAAA
>JAWLEN010000055.1:0-11563 GCA_041686095.1 Candidatus Aminicenantota bacterium | reverse complement strand
CCAAAAGAAAATAAAACCATTTCAACAAATGAGACCTCTCAGAACAACTCTTCTCAACAAGAGGAAACCAACTCAGAAAAATTAAATGGAGATGCGGCATCCGACAGCTCTCCAACACAGCAGTTTCAATATGAACCCAAGACCATTTCTGCTGAAGAAACCAAATACTCGGGACAGCTTATAAGTCCTAAGTTCAAAGACGCTGAACTCCAAGATGTGGTTATGGTGATCTCTGAAATCGCAGGTCTGAATGTTATTTTTGACCCGGGAGTGAGCGGCACAGTATCCTGTGACTTCACTGATATTCCGTGGGATCAATTCTTAGATCTCATCTTAAAAACCAACAAGATGGGAAAAAGCATCGAGGGAAATGTGCTCCGTGTTGCCCCGATTTCTGTGCTGACTAGAGAACAGGAAGAACAACAAAAATTAGAGGAAAGCCAAGAGATGGCAGGACCTGTATCAGTGAAAACCTTCACTCTTTCATATTCAAAAGCCGAAGAAGTTCAGAGTCTGTTGAGCACTAAGGTCTCTAGTAGAGGAGAAATCATTGTTGACTCCAGAACCAACACCCTCATCATCTCTGATGTTAGGGAAAAAATGAACCTTATGGAAAAATTGATAGATGTCTTTGACACACCCACACCTCAGGTATCCATTGAAGCAAGAATCGTGGAAGCTACCTCCAGATTTATAAGGAATCTGGGTATACAGTGGGGATGGAAAGGAATTGCTGACCCCTTCTTTGGAAACCAAACCACTCTCAAATTCCCCAATAAAATCTTAGTTGACGGCGCTCAAATTCCTCAGGGAATCACCACAAAAGGAATCGGGGGACCGCTTGGTGGATACGGTATCAATTTGCCATCTCCGGAATTTGCGGGTGTTGTTGGATTTTCTTTTGCTAATATCACAGATACTTTCCGGCTGGACCTCGCCTTAAGTGCTTTGGAAAGGGCAGGTACCGGAAGAATAATATCTGCACCAAAAGTAACCACCCAAAATAATCAGGAAGCTGAAATCATTCAAGGCAGACAGATCCCTGTACAGACTGTCGCCAATTTTACAGTCACCACCAGATACGTAAACGCAGCACTGGAACTCAGAGCCACTCCTCAAATAACCGCAGAGGGAACCATCATAATGAGTATTGAGATACAAAATAATGCAGCAGACTTCTCTAACCTGGTCAATGGGATTCCCCCCATTATAAGACAAAGCGCTCAAACCACGGTTATGGTTCCTGACGGAGGAACAACTGTTATCGGCGGCATATACAGAACAGAAGATTCCATAACAAGAGAGAGAATACCGTTTCTGCATCAAATCCCGATATTAGGCAATCTGTTTAAATCCTTTTCCCGGACCAAAGAAAATAGAGAACTACTTATCTTTATAACACCAAGAATTATTAGGTAAAAAGGTGGAAGATGATGAAAAAAACAACTCATATAATCAAATTAACAGTCATTTTTTCAGTGGTGATTCTGCTTTACGCGTGTAATCCTATTGAGAATGAAACCACATCAGCAAGCCTGCTGTATGTAGATTCTATAATGGGAACTGACATTGAAGACAATGAAGTCAACTTTGTCCAATCAGATGTGGGAGTGCAGAGTGGTGATAGCTCACAATTCTCGGTTACAGCTGACCTGGTCACCGCAACTCTAGGAGTGAGAACCATTGAACCAGAGCCGATTTTAGGAACTTCTCAATACAACAACGTCATCTTAACCCGTTATGTGGTCACTTATTCCAGAACTGATGGAAACAATGTGGAAGGTGTTGATGTTCCTTATTCTTTTGAAGGATCCCTCTCAACTCAAATCGCTGTGGGTTCTACCCAGAGCTTGTCCATTATTATTGTCAGGGAAGCAGCTAAGCTGGAACCTCCTCTGATTGACCTGAGAGATGGAGGCGGGGATGTTATCCTAACCGTTAATGCAAAAATAGACTTCTATGGACACGACATGGCAGACAGAAATGTAAAAGCAACTGGATATATAACCATTTACTTCGCGAATTATGTCAATGATTAAGGATAAAAAAATGAATATGAAAAAAAATTCAATAATAACAATCACTTTTCTTTTCTTTGTAATATTGATAACAGGTTCCTGTACCCGCTCTGAGGTGGAAGAACCCTCCCCTCTTGGTCCGTCCACTATATCTGTTATTTTTGAAGTCTCTGCCAATCCCAATGTTCTGTCTGCAGGTCCTGGTCGCGAATCATCTTGGGTAACCGCAACCCTACAAAAATATGACGGAACTCCTTATTCAGGAAAAACTGTATTCTTTGAGATCAGAGATTCTCTTGGAAATAAAGCCACCCATGCCTACGACGGTCATTTTCCAGATGATAAACACGCTGTAATCAGAGTCACAAATTCCCAAGGAATAGCTGAAGTGAAATACTATGGGCCCAATGCAAGAGAAATTTTAGAATACGGCACCTCAAGAGAAATATATATTTATGCCTATGCCCCCTGGGAAGGCGAGGAATACAAAATAGACCGAACATCCATTCTCATTATTTACACAGAATAGAGAGAACCACTAAAATATAGATTTATTCATAAATATAAAGTGATTTTCTTGTTTTTATCTCCTCTAGAATTTTTTTCAACACCCTGTCTAGGGAGGATCTCTCTCTGGATTTGATGAACACCTGTACCCGGTTTTTCCCCCTTAACCTCTTGATAGGAGCCAGTGAAGGCCCTAATATCTCAATATGATTTTGTTCCTTTTCTACCATATCCAAAAGTTTTCTTGTCTTTTTTGCCACAGACCTCAGATCTCTTCCGAAAAAGAGAAGCTCCGCAAGAAATGCAAAAGGAGGATAACCCATCACCTTTCGGTTCCTAAGTTCATGCTCATAAAAAAAGGATAAATCCTCAAATACAGCACAGCGTATGGGCGTGCTGTTAGGCAGATATGTCTGAACAAAAAACTCAGAATCCTTATTATTTTTAATAAATTTTGTTTTTTCTCTAATATACTTGAATGTCTTATAACCGGCCCTAAAATCAGAAAGCCTCATCAAGTTTTCTGGATAAAAAACACCCACTAAGCTGGATTCAGGTAATTCGGGCTGGTGGGCCAGCATCTGAGTTCCCAACAGTATATCAATTTTCCCTTCTCTGTAATCTTTTATGACCTTTTCTTCTTCCTTTCTTCTTTTTACCGCAAATTTATGCAGACTTTTTACACTGCTTTTAGGGAAACTTTTTTTCAGCTCTTCTTCCAACACTTCTATACCATATCCATATCCCAGGACCATTTTGGAACCGCATTCAGGACATCTCAGAAACAAATCTTTGGAATAGCCGCAGTACCGGCATACAAGCTCTTTCTCTTTCTTATAATAGGTAAGCAGAACATCACAATTTCGACACTTAGGAGTGTAGTCGCACCTGGAGCACACTAAAGATGAAGCATATCCATGCCTGTTGAAAAACAGAAGTACCGGCTCTTTCTTTTCAACTCTTTTCTTGATTTCATTTTTCATGGTCTGGGAGATGATCCCTGCCTGCTTTCGGCTGTCAATAATACTTCTCCTGAATTGAGTCTTCTGGTTTGCATGTAAATCTAATAACTTCTTTTCCTTTTTTGACTTATACAGCAGTTCGACCGAAGGATTTTCAGATCCATAAACCAGGACTGCCTTTTCTTCCTCTGCTCTTATTTGAGCTCCTATTCTGGCGTCATAAGAAGGATTTTCTCTCTGGTAATAGGAATCCTCATGTTCCTCATCCAAAATAATCAAGCCCACTCCCTTTATCGGAGAAAGAAGCACAGACCTAGGGCCTATAACCACATCTGCTTCTCCCTCTTCAATTCTCTTCCATGTGAGTTCTCTTTGTTTCTCACTCAGTCGGCTGTGCAGAAAAGCAGCGTTTTGTCCTAACTTTTTTCTAAACTTTTCCAGAATCCTCGCGGTCAATCCGATCTCAGGAACCAAAAAAAGAGTTTTTAGACCGGAAGCAATGGCGTGCTTTATCAAGTATAAGTAAACAGATTCTCTTCTCCTGGTAGAAGCAAAGAGCAAAAAAGAAGAAAATTTATTTTTCCCTACTGTTCTTTTTATTTTATCTGCACTATCTTTCACTTCGCTGTCAAGAGAATAATCCATTTCAAGCTGAGCTGGCTGGCTTGGGATAATATTTGCCTTTCTTTCAGGAGCTCTTTTTATTTCTTTTTTTGTCTCTATCCATCCTCTTTGTCTCATTCGTGAATACACTGAAGAAAAATTACTTGTCCTGAATTTCCTTCGGATATATGATTCTGTGTAAGGCTTTTTAGTTAAAAACTCCAGTATTTTTCTTTCCAATCCGCGGCAGGATTTTTGGTTTAAATATTGCCTGCCTTTCTCACAAATATAAATAACAGATCTGGTCTTGATATTAAAAGAAGGGGGAAGGGAGACCTGTAAAATCTCTCCCCATGAAGAGAAATAATAATCACTCAATCGTTTGGTGAAAGAGAGGAAGGTGGGAGAAAACAAAGGTTCCTTATCAAGAATCTCCTTGATTTTTTTAAATTCAATGTTATGATCAGGGACTTGTTTTCTTAGGGCTGTGACATATCCTGTTAATAGATTTTTTCGAAAAGGAACCAGGACCCTCATTCCTTTTTTGATTTTTTTTTTATGCTTTTCAGGCACAATATAGAAAAAACTTCTCCTCAAAGGAACTGGAAGAACCACTTCAGCAAACAGGGTCATTTTTTACCTAAAACGGACATAACCCTCTTCATATCCTCCCACACCATTTTCTTTAATTCTTTATTATCTTCGTTTCTTACTAGGTATGAAGGATGAAAAGTAGGCATGATTTGGATATCATGATATGGATAAAATCTCCCCCTTAGAGATGTGATCCCCTCACTCTTATTGAGAAAATAACGAGTTGGGACATTCCCAAGTGTCACAATAATTTTTGGCGAAATCAATTCGATCTGTTTAAGCAGAAATCTCTGGCACTTCTCGACTTCACTAGTTTTAGGATTCCTGTTATCCGGGGGCCGGCACTTGATCACATTGGTGATGTAAACATTTTCCCGTTCGAATTTCATGGCTTCAATAATCCGGGTCAGCAATTGGCCAGCTCTTCCCACAAATGGTTTTCCTTTAATATCTTCTTCTCTACCAGGCCCCTCCCCAACAAACATAAGCTCTGCTTCCACATCTCCTTCTCCCGAAACTGTATTTTTTCTGGTTTTTGCCAAAGGACATGCCTGGCATTCTTTAATCTCCTGCTCCAGAGAAGAGAAGATTTTTTCTTTGGATGTTTCTTTAGAAGAATCAGGATGTAAGGAAGGGAAATAATCAAAACCTAGTTCTTGAAAATATCCCAAATTCTCTTCAATTTCTTTAAAAAGTCTACTTACTTTTTCTTTCAATGATAACCTCAACCTCATCCATAATGTTTTGGCTTATTTCAAGCTTGCTTTTTTTCCCGGTGCGGACTATTTTTCCGTTCCGGTGCATGATAGTCACATCATTCAGATCAGATTCAAAACCTATTTTATCTTTTGAAACATCATTAGCCACGATCATATCGAGGTTTTTCTGCTCCAGCTTTCGCTGAGCATTTTTTTCCGCGTCATTGGATTCTGCAGCAAAACCCACCAAAATCTTTTCACCTTTGTTTTTTCCTATTTTTTCTAAGATATCAGGGGTCCGGGTTAACTGAATATTCGAGGGCATGGAATCCTTTTTTATCTTTCTGGAACTCTTTTTAGAAAATTTAAAATCGCACACAGCTGCAGCCATAATCACAATATCGGAGTGTTCCAAATGGGCCATCACTTGTTTTTCCATTTCTTGGGCTGTCTCGACTTTAATGAATTCAATCCCAGGTTGAGGGATGATTCGGCTCGGACCTGATATAAAAATAGTTTTGGCTCCTCTTCGTTCAGATTCTCCGGCCAGTTCATATCCCATTTTCCCAGATGATCTATTGCTCAGAAAACGAACAGAGTCAAGATACTCACGGGTGGGTCCGCCAGTGACTAAAACAGTGGTGCCTTTGAGACTCTGGCTTTTTTTTATAAGAAGCAAACTTTCATCCACTATTTTCTGAATTGAAGCCAACCTTCCATATCCTTGGTCTCTGCATGCGAGGTATCCTTTTTCAGGCTCTATAAAGCGGACACCACAAGACTTCAGCTTCTCAATATTCTGCTGGGTGGTTCGGTTTAAATACATTTTCTCGTTCATAGCCGGAGCCGCGACTACAGGACATGAAGCAGCGGTATAAAGAGTTGTCACAAAGTCATCCGATATACCTGAAGCCATCTTTCCTATAATATTAGCAGTCGCTGGAGCCACTAAAAAAAGCGCTGCTTCTTGAGCCAGTTTGATATGCATCACATGATCTGAGACCCCATCCTCAAAAATATCCTTTATCACATCATGACCTGTCAGCGCTCTAAAAAGAACAGGAGAGATTAATTTTGCTGCATTTTCTGTCATCACGACCTGGACTTCATAACCTTTTTCCTGGAATAAACGGATGATCTCACATGACTTATAAATACTGATGGAGGAGCTGACGCCCAGTACGATCTTATTCATAATATTCCCTCTTACCTTGATTAAATGTTCTGATGATTGGTCCGATCTCTTTCTGCCTCACTTCTATACGGCACCGGACACTTAATATAATGGACGTCAATTCCTGTGAGGCTTTCTCAATTTTATCATTTATCACAATATAGTCGAAATCAGAATAGAACCTAATTTCCTTCTTGGCTGTCTCGAGCCTTTTATGAATGGATCTTAAAGACTCCTCTCCCCTTTTTTCCAGTCTTTTTTTCAACTCTTTGTAACTGGGGGGAAGGATAAAAATAAACACGGCTTTTCTGAATCTTTCCTTCAATTGCTGAGCGCCTTGAATATCAATATCCAGAAGCAGATCTCCTTGATATGACTTTCTTTCGATTTCTCTGCGGGAAGTTCCGTACATTTTCCCATGAACCATAGCCCATTCAACCATTTTGTCAGCTTTGACCATTTTTCTAAATTCTTGTTTTGATATGAAATAATAATCCTCTCCCTCTTTCTCCGATGCCCTTTTTTTCCTGGTGGTATGAGACACAGAAAACTGCAGATCTTTGATCTTATTTCTCGCTTGATGAACCAAAGTGGACTTTCCACACCCTGACGGCCCTGAAATTATAAACAGCATCTTAACATTCCCTTATCACTCAATATTATCAAAAAATCCAACCCATTTCATTAATTTAATATTTTATAAAATTCATATTTTTACATCCTCTTGTTCAAGTAAAGAGTAATCCTTGGAAGCATTTCTAAAATCGTTACACACATGATGAATATTGTCTATAGAGGGGGAAGGGCATGGGATGAGGAATCCCCTGTGAGGGCGGAGCGGGCATGGTTCCTCTTTAGAGGGGAGCGAAGCCCGAACCGGGAGAGAGATTCCACGCTGGGGAATCGAACGGGTGACGAATCTCATGACCTCCTCCTTTTCTAACTCTCTTTGTAACCTAAACGCAGGAAAAATGGGTGTGATTGGCGCGACATTGAAGATTCATAAAATCTACTCTAAATTCCTGACCTGCTGACGAATGCTTTCCAGCTCACTCTTTATTGAAAGACAGCTCTTTACAATTTTTATTTCCTGCGTTTTGGAATTTATGGTGTTTGCTTCTCTTAAAATTTCCTGAGACATGAAATCAAGCTTTCTTCCCACCGGCTCTTTTTCTTCCCCTGAAAGAAGGATTCTAAAATGATGCAGATGGGAATTTAGTCTCTCAATTTCCTCATCTAAATCATATTTCTGAGCATAAAGAGCCGTCTCCTCTGCTATCTTATCCTCTGAGATCTCTCCTTCAAGACTCAATCGGTTGATTCTCTCTCTCAGCTTTTCCCTTATAACCGCAGGCTGTTCTCGCGCCATTTTTTCTATCTGAGCCACTTCAGCGCTTATTCGGCTCAAATGCTTTTTTATTCCCTTGAGGAGCCTTTCGCCTTCCTTTTTTCTCTCTTTCAGCAGCATATCCAGGCTTGCTCTGAAGGCTTTCTCTAAAAATTCGCTCTCATCTTGAGTAAAATCCCTGCTTTTTAATTCAATCAAATGCGGGATATCGAATAAATTTTCCAGGCGAATTTTTATGTTTTTCTGAATATCAGCCTCCAGTTCTTCCAGAGAATCATAGATTTTTTTTAAAAGACTTTTGTTGAAATGAACTTCAAACACAGAAGCATCAACGAAATGGATATCCAGAAACACATCCACTCTCCCTCTATATATATGCTCTTTACATATGATTCTTAATCGGTCTTCAATCTCTCCTATCCTTTCTCCGTGATAATTCCAATCAAAATATCGGTGATTCAGAGTCTTAAGAGCAATTCGGACAGAAAAATTTTTATGATCAAGCCTTTTTTCAGCGTATCCTGTCATACTGTTTATCATTATATTTCCTCCTGTGCTTCAGGAAACTGCAGTTCATAGAGTTTTTTATATATGCCGTTTCGGCGGCATAATTCCTCGTGTGTTCCTTTCTCCACAATTTTTCCTCTGTCTAGAACCAGTATCTTATCCGAATTTCTAATGGTGGAGAGTCTGTGGGCAATGATAAAAGTAGTCCTGTCTTTCATGACATTGGACAAAGCCCTCTGGACTAGACGCTCAGATTTTGTATCTAAAGCTGAAGTGGCTTCGTCCAGAATCAAAATAGGGGGATCCTTAAGCAAGGCTCTGGCAATGGCAATCCGCTGTTGCTGGCCGCTGGAAAGAAGCCCCCCTTTTTCTCCTATAAAAGTCTCATATCCCTTTGACAATCTCATAATAAACTCATGAGCTTCTGCTGATTTTGCTGCTGAGATGATCTTTTCTAAAGGAATGTCCTCCAGTCCATAGGCAATATTATTTTTCACTGTATCATTGAATAATATCAACTCCTGAGTGACCAATCCTATCTGAGAACGAAGGGAGGATAAGGTGACTTCTTTGATGTCAATCCCATCCACCAACACTCTTCCTCTTGTGGGATCATAAAATCGTGAAATGAGATTGACAATGGTTGTCTTTCCTGCACCGCTGAATCCGACAAGAGCGACCTTCTCTGAAGGATTTATACTAAAATTGATATTCCCAAGAACAGGTCCGGATTCATTGTAGCTGAAAGAAACATCAACAAACTGTATCCTCCCTTCAACAGGGGGAAGCGGATAAGATTTTTTACTTTCTTTAACAGAAGGCTCTTTGTCTAAAATTTCTTGAACTCTCTCGTGGCAGGCCACTCCCCTTTGGATGGTATTATTAGCCCGGCTCAATCTTTTTATAGGGGTATACATCATGAAAACAGCCATGACAAAAGCACCAAAATCACCCGCGCTTATCTGGTTATTGGCTATTCTATTCGATCCCACCAGCAGTATGAATGCTCCCACCACTCCACCTATGAATTCCATAAATGGAGATGACATGCTGCTTATCCAGGCAAACCTTAATCCGACTGTGAGATATTCCTTAGTGCTTTTCAAGAATTTCTTGAATTCAAAATTCTCCATAGTGAAGGCTTTTACGATTTTATTTCCGGTGATTGATTCATGCAGAAGACGGAATATGTTCGCCATTTTAATTTGGTTCATTCTCCCTATTTTCTTGAGCTTCCGGCTGAAAATAACAAGCGGAACCATGGCAATGGGAGTTATGATAAAAGAAGCCAATGCCAAACGCCAGTCAATAATAAAAACTCCTATCAAAAGGGCGAACAGGATGAATAACTCTTGGATCATATCTTTGGCGCTTCCGGCCAGGGCTTCCTGTATCTTGTCAACATCATTGGTGAGCCGGGACAGCAGTTCCCCTGTCGCTTCCCGGTCAAAATAATCAGAAGATTGATAAAGCAGGTGATGAAATAACTTATTCCTCATATCCCTTGTGACCTTTAATCCAATAGAATTCATAAAAAAAGATGAAAGGAAGGTAAACAATCCTTTCCCAAGAATAACAATGATTAGAATGAGAGGAAGATAAGCCACCAGCTGATCGATCGAAATCCCGAATACACGGCCCAAAATATCTATAAACCTGGTTTTTTCTGGTATGCCTCCCGGCGACATCTTCAAGAAATGATCCATAATCGGCTGGACCAGATTAACAAAAGCATAAGTGAATATAGCCACAAAAAAGGTGAATAAAAAGGTGAGAATAAGCCTCTTCCTCTCAGTAAAGACCAGCTTTAAAAGTTGGTAGACTTGCTTCATGAGCGGCTTTTCTCGTCTGATATCATATTTAAGGCAATTTCATAGGCATTCAATGTAGAGCCAACCGTTAAATTATCTGCAACAGCCCATACCCAAAATCCATTAGGGGAAACCATATCCTTTTTTACCTGCCCTATATAAATTTCGTCTTTTCCCGCTGTGAGGGCCGGAGATACCGGGCACTCCAGGGAAGAGGAATAGCATTCAAAAAGACTTGATTCTCTGTAGGCTTGTTCAACGGATTTAATGTCCGCTTTTTTATCTAACTCCATATAGATCATGACAGAGTATCCATGAAAAACAGGGGCCTGGACAAGGGAAAGGCTCATATCATTTCTTCTCATCACCCTCTTAAGCTCAAATAAAATCCGCTTCTCTATCTCAGAGAATCCATTCTCATCAACAGATTGGGACTGTGACAAAAGATTAAAGGCTATTTGTGCCTTGAATACTTTTTTCTGACTTGAACCTCTGTTCAATATATCAGCACTCTGTCCTGCCAGCTCCTCGACTCCTGATTTTCCAAAAGCAGAGACAGGCTGGAGAATGAAAGCCACTGTTTTTTTGACTCCGAATTTTTGGCCAGCTTCTTTCAGTATATGAGACAGCATGATGGTGACAGGATGGGGATTCGCCACTAAATGGCGCTCGGATTCTGAAAGCACTTCATCATTAATTCCGCTCACCACCACAGGGACTTCTTCCTGCTCCCAAAAAGCTCCACTCAAGTCAATAGCAAAAACCTTTTTCTTCTCAGCCTTAATTCCGATTTGGCTGTTTATCTTTTTGTCACTCGCTAAAAAGACCAAATCCACTTTGTCCAGAAAAGCATCTTTGAGCGCATTGACCACCCTAGGCTCGCCTTTAAACTGAGTCAACTTGCTGAATTCTTTCTTGACATTTGAATCAAAAAACTCAGCCTTTTTTAGAGGAAACTCCTTCCTTTCCAGGACAGCCATCATTTCCTTTCCCGATATGGAATCAGTCCCAACAAGAGCGATCCTTGGCTTGTATTTTACAGACATTATTTTTATTAAAGAGAATTTTTGTATTCTGAAATCATCCTGTACATTTTATCTTTTAATGAAAGTTTTTTCTTCTTTATTTCCCTCTCCTGGATTTCTTCTTCAGTCGAAAGGCATGACTTTTTCTTTAAATCATCCAGCTTTTTTTCACATTCTCTGTGAATCTCTACAGCTTTTCTAAAATCATTGTTTTTTTTCAATAATATTTCTTTTATTTCTTTTTCTTTCATCAGTTTTTTTCTCCAAAAAAAGAATATCACAATGGGTATATGATTTCAATCACAGCAAAACGGAT
>JAWLEN010000054.1:0-16276 GCA_041686095.1 Candidatus Aminicenantota bacterium | reverse complement strand
ATATGAAATTCAGATATGGCTTATGCTCCGTTCAGATTTTTAACGCCATTCTTCTTCGTTTTTCTCGGCGCCTGCGTAACTCCCCCCGTCCGTGGGTCATACATACTCGGCGTCCGGCTTCGCCGGATACCCTCAAAAAACTCATCAGAAGGCTAAATCTTCAAAGTCGCTTCAGCCAAACCTGAATTTCATCGTGCTCATCAAAGCTTGACTCGTGAATAATCCAGGTTAGAATATAAATTTTTAAACCAGCATTAAGGAGGAACAGGGTTGACTTTTTTAGCAAATTAGTTAAAAATCTTAAGGGATTTATTCAAAGGTATAAGGACAATGAAAAATATATTGAAGTCGTTTTTTACACTCATGCTTGCATCTTCTGCTTTTCTTATAGGTTTTTACTTGGGTAAAGAAAAGATCATATCTAAGATACCTGATTTTCAGGAAGATTTTGAGAAAAAAAGTTGATGTAATCAACCGGATTTAATTTAAATTAGACTTGCTTATTAATAAAAAGAGAGAATAGAATGAGTATATATGTCTTGGGAGCCATTATAATATTCGGGGTGTTTGTGATTATTTTGATAGTCAACCCGAATCTTTCCTGTTTTGGCAAAAGGATAAAATCGCCTTTTTATCCATTAATAAGAAAAAGAAAGAAAAAGTCTTCCAAAGAGAAAAAGATTGATGACTATGGATTTTCTTTAGTTGATGAAGAGTCAAGAAAAAGGCAGCGGATCACCTCTATTGAACCTAGGGAGAGGCGAAAAAAACTCAAGAAAGAACCCAAAATAGATGACTATGGGTTTTCTCTTTCAGATGACAAGAAAAAGAGGGAGCCCGAAGAAGAAAAGGGTGAAAAGAAATAGGTGAAAAAAAGGGATTGTATCTACCAAAGCTTAGGGTAATCTTTTTATGTCTCTGCCTTATGATCTCAGTTTACTGCAGGCGCTCACCTGTTTTGCTTTCTCCCTATCCTGAACAGATAGAAACAGCCCAAGGATTTGCCTCATTAAAAATAAAAGGAAAAGACAGCTTTTCAAGATCAAAGTTTTCCTTTTTATTCAGTCTCCCTGATAAAGCAAGGATAGAGGTCTTCGATTTTCTAGGCAGAACCATCTATCAGATCATCATAAAAGATAAAAAAGCTTTTCTTGTGGTCCCGTCTAAAAAGATTTATTGGCTGAGTACTGAAGAAGAAATCATCGAAAAATTTATCGGGTGCAAACTATCCCTTGCTGAAACGGCTGGTTTCCTCAGTGGACAGTGGAAATATTTAGAGGAAAAAGCAGAGGAAAAGAATAAGGATTCCTGGGACATAAAAAGGAATAGAGAGGGAAAAGTGATAAGGGGAGAAAAGCCAGGAATGACCTTTCAGGTCAATGAGTATATTGAGGGCACAGATTTGATTGAAAATGTTTCTTTTGAGAACCGTTTTCAAGAAGGGCAACTAAAGATCCTCAGCATTGATTTCAACAATCCAGTTAAAGAGAAATATTTTTCTTTCTCCTTTATAGAAAGTTTTCAGAGAAAATCTTGGGATGAAATAAAAGAAGTTATGAGTCATGAGAGTTAAGGCCTTTTCTAAGATAAACCTTGGTTTAGAGGTTTTAAAAAAGAGAGATGACGGATACCATGACATCAGAACTCTTTTCCAGAGTATTTCTCTCCATGATTCCATAGAAGTGAATCTCTATTCATCCGACAAAATAGTAATAAGCGGATCTGACAGGTCAATTTCTTGGGGAAAAGAAAACCTAGTGTATAAAGCCGCCTATATCATGAAAGAGCAGGCCATGATTGATAAAGGCATCCACATCCACGTTCAAAAGAATATCCCAGCAGGAGCTGGATTGGGAGGAGGAAGCAGTGATGCAGCCGCAACTCTATTGGCTCTTAATAAAATATTAGGATTGAATTTGAGAAAAGATGAATTAAAGGAATTTGGGAAGGGACTGGGGGCAGATGTTCCCTATTTTTTTGAAGGAGGGTTGTGTATTGGGACCAAAAGAGGGGATGAAATTTCTCTCATTGATGACCTGCCTAAACTTTTCTGTTTGCTGGTCTTAGAGGGCACTTCTGTTTCAACCCGATCGGTTTATAAAAGCTTTAGGGAGAGCTTGACTTCAAGGGACAAAGAAAGTAAAATTATCAAGTTTCTGAATACTCGAGAATTAGGCGGTTTAGA
The DNA here is from genome assembly GCA_041686095.1 of Candidatus Aminicenantota bacterium. Classification (GTDB taxonomy): domain Bacteria; phylum Acidobacteriota; class Aminicenantia; order Aminicenantales; family Aminicenantaceae; genus WJMT01. The sequence continues at coordinate 14,091 of JAWLEN010000054.1, read as the reverse complement.
AAACGATTTAGAAGAAACTGTTTTTCAATTACACCCACAGATAGAGGACGTTAAACTCCTTGTTATGAAGACGGAGCCAGTGTTGTCATTAGTAAGCGGTACCGGATCGGCTGTGTTTGGAATTTTCAGAAGCGAAGAAAAAGCAAGAACAGCTTTTAAGAGTATAGAAAAAGTTTATCCTACAGTACTTGCAGAAACATTGAATAGAGAACAGTATTGGAGTGGTCTAACTTATGGGGTGTAGCCAAGCGGTAAGGCAGCGGCCTTTGGAGCCGCCATTCGGAGGTTCGAATCCTCCCACCCCAGCCACGTATGATAGATTATTTTTCATGGAAAGAAGTGAAAAATTATCAGAAAGGAATAAAACATGAAGATTTTTACAGGATCATCTAATCCTGGTTTGGCAGAAGAAATTGCATCCTATCTTGATATGGACCTTGGAAAATCAGTTCTTGAGCAGTTTAGTGATGGAGAGATTCATTTTTATATTGATGAGAATGTTCGCGGAGAGGATGTTTTTGTCATCCAGACAGGTTCCCGAGAAACAAGTTTTCATTTAATGCAGCTTTTTGTGATGATTGATGCTTTAAAGAGAGCTTCTGCTGAAAGAATCACAGCCGTTATTCCTTATTACTGTTATGCCCGGCAGGACTGGAAGGACCGTCCCCGTGTTGCTATTTCTGCAAGACTCGTGGCGGATTTACTTGAAGCTGCCGGAGCTAATCGGGTTCTGACTATGGACCTTCATTCTCCTCAAATCCAAGGTTTCTTTTCCATTCCTGTTGACAACCTTGTAGCCAGGGTTGTTTTGGAGAAATATTTCAAGAGTATTGAAATGAAAGATTTGACCATTATATCCCCGGATGCTGGAGGAGTGGGACGGGCTAGATGGTTTGCCAAGCGTATGGAGGCATCCTTAGGTATCATTGACAAGCGGAGGCCGGCTCCGAATATTGCTAAAGTTCTTCATGTGATCGGCGATGTGGAGGGGCGTGATGTCATTATCCTGGATGATATGGTCGATACAGGAGGAACCTTAGTTCAAAGTGTGGAAGCTCTGATCAAAGAGGGAGCCAGAAAAGTTTTCGCAGCATGCACCCACCCAGTACTATCAGGAAATGCGATAGAGAAGATAAATCAATCTGAATTAAAGAAATTAGTGGTTACCAATACCATTCCCCTTGAAGGAGAAAAGAAAAAGACGAATAAGATTACAGTTTTGTCTGTAGCGGAGCTTTTTGGTGAAGCGATCCGCCGAATTCATAAAGGGGCTTCTGTTAGTTCTTTATTTCAATAAGGAGAAACAACCATGACTATGACAGTTAAGGCTGAGGCAAGAGAATCTGTTGGAAAGAATGCTGCACGCCGGATAAGGAGTGAAGGCAGGGTCCCAGCGATTCTCTACGGGCCCAAGACAAAAAACATCCCCCTGGTGTTATCTAAACAGGACATCTTTTCTATATTGAAATCCGAAAGAGGAGAAAACACCATTTTTAAAGTTGCTTTTGATTCTAAAAAAAAGAATGTCATGATAAAAGACTATCAACTGGATGTCATCTCAGATGAACTCCTCCATGTTGATTTGATTGAGATCGCCATGAGTGAGGTTATTGAAGTGACGGTTCAGATTGTTCTAACCGGAGAAGCAGTCGGAGTTAAATCTGAAGGAGGGTTTGTCGATTTCCAGAACAGGGAAGTCGAAATCAAGTGTTTGCCCAAAGATATCCCTGATCAAATTAAGGTGGATATCAGTGACCTTCACTTGAATCAGTCAATCAAAATAGAAGATCTTGATCCCCCTGAAAATGTAGAGTTCATCACTGATCCAAAGACCGTGATCGCCCATGTCATACTTCCAGAGGAAGAAGAAATCGAAGAAGAAGAAGAGATTGAAGAAGAACTCATTGCAGAGGGAGAAGAACCTGAAGTGATTGGAGAAGAGAAAGAAGAGGCTGAAGAAGAGGAAGAAAAAAGGGGAGAGGCAAAAGAAGAGGAAGAAAAGAAGGAGTGATATTTGTGGGCATTGGTTGGACTTGGGAATCCGGGTAAAGATTATGCGGAGACCAGGCATAACGCTGGGTTTATGCTTGTAAACAGATTAGCAAGAAGATGGGAGACTCATCTCAAAGTTATGGATAAGAAGTTTCGGGGCGGAAAAACTGAAAGAGAGGGACAGGAGATCCTTTTAGCCAAGCCTAGAATATTTATGAACCTGAGTGGAAAGGCAGTCATGCGGATTCAAGAAAAACATCAAGTTCCTTTAGAGCAGCTGGTTGTTGCTCATGATGACTTTGATATTTCATTGGGAGAGATAAGAATAAAAAAAGGAGGAAGCGGCGGATCTCACAAAGGGATCAGATCTATTATAGAGAGCTTAGGAACTCAGAATTTCCCGAGGATTAGATTAGGCATCGGACCTGTACCCCAAGGAATGGATCCGTCTGATTTTGTGCTTTCACGTTTAAAAAAGAGCGAGAAGCCTCTGATGCAAGAAAGCATCAATAACGCAGCAGATGCTTTTGAGACAATTTTATCCAGCTCTTTTGTGAAGGCCATGAATATGTATAATAGAAAAAGGAGTAAAGTTTAATAGATAAATAAACAACCCCTTGTTCCTTTTCTAGAGAAAAGGAGCTAAATATCCATAAGGAGGAAAATATGAGATATTACGAAACAGCTTTTTTGATTACCCCTGATCTTTCTGAAGAAGACACAGAAGAGCTTATCAGCCAGATGGGAGAAATCGTCAAGAAGAATAAAGGCCGGATGATCGATGTTGATAAGTGGGGGAAGCGGAAACTAGCCTACCCCATAAAAAAACATGATTCTGCTTTTTATGTTTTTTTCTACTATGAAGGAATCCCAGAGACTTATGCTGAACTGGAGCGTCAATTTAAACAGAAAGAAACTATCATCAGGTATTTAACCTTGAGAAAAGAAGAGGAATTTTCTTTTGGAGAAAAGACTAAAAAGAAAACAAAAAAAGAGAAACCTGAAAAAGTAGAGAAACAAGAGGAAGAGAAGCCGCCGGAAAAGAAAGAAAGCAAAAGTGTCAGTAAAGAAAAAACAGAAAAGGACAAAGAGCCTGAGGAACCCGAGAAAGGAGATAAGTCATGATGTATGATAAGAAAAAAAAGACAAGAAGCTCCAAGAGATATTTTTCCCGAAGAAGAAAATACTGCTGGTTTTGTAAAAACAATATGAAGGAGATCGATTACAAAAAGATTGATATTTTAAAAAGATATATTCCGGAACGGGGGAAAATAGCCCCTCGAAGGGTTACCGGCACCTGTGCTTACCATCAGCGAAAACTAACCAAAGCGATTAAAAGAGCGAGGCATTTGGCATTTCTTCCTTATATTGCAGAATAAATAAAGGATTGGAGGGAAAATGAAGTTACTATTAAGAGAAAACATAGAGAATCTTGGTAAAAAAGGTGATATTGTGGATGTGGCTCCTGGGCATGGGAGAAATTATTTGATCCCCAAAAAAATGGCTGTAAGGGTGACCCCGTCTAATATGAAAATGATAGAAATAGAACAGAAAGCCCTGAAAAAAGGACTTGAAAAAGAAATGGAGTCTTATAATGAAATAACAGAAAGGCTGAATAACACCAACCTCGTTTTTCAAAGAAAGACCAGTGAAAAAGAAACTATTTATGGATCTGTCAGTGCCAATGATATCAAAGAGTCTTTAGATAAATTGGGATTTAATATAGAGAAAAAGAGGATTTTTTTGGAGGAACCCATTAAAAAAATCGGGACTTTCACTGTACCCATAAAAGTATTTCATGAGCAGCAAGCTGAGGTTAAGGTAGAGGTGAATAAGGAAGAAGAGGGGGAAGAGGGAAAGAAAGAAGAAAAAGAAGAGGTAGCCAAGAAAGAAGCCAAAAAAACAGAAAAGGACAAAGAAGAGAAGAAAGAGGAGCCTTCATCCAAAAAGAAGAGCAAGGCTGAACAAAAAGAAAAACCCAAAGAAGAGAAGAAGAAAAAACAAAAAAAGGAAAAGAAAAGTAAGTCCAAAAAGGAAACTGAGAAGGAAGACAAGAAAAAAGAATAGACAGGAATTATGAGCCTAGACTTTACTTTTTTAAAGAAAACGCCGCCGCACAGCCCAGAGACAGAAAAGACTGTATTGGGCGGAATTCTTGTCAACAATAAAAACTTAAATGTGGTTCTTTCCGTTTTATCAGTAGAAGACTATTACAAAGAAGGTAACCGCAAGATCCTTGAAGCCATGATCTCCTTGATAGATAAAGGGCGACCTATTGATTTACTGACTCTTGCCGAAGAACTTGAGAAATCTGGGGAGCTTGAAGAAGTGGGAGGAGTATCTTATCTGTCTTCTTTGATGGATGGAGTCCCCAAGAGTTTGAATATTGAATACCACGCACAGATCCTAAAAGAAAAGGCGCTGCTTCGGCGGCTCATCACATCCTCTTCGGAAATTATTTCAGCCAGTTATGAGCAGAAAGAAGATGCAGACATGCTTTTGGAAAGAGCCCAATCCGCCATTATTGATGTTGCGGAGCAGAGGATAAAACCCGGATTTTTGCCTTTAAAGTCATTGACAAAAGAAGCCTTAAATACCATTGATGCTTTAAGGAACCGTCAGGAAGCAGTGACAGGAATCCCTAGTGGATTTAGAGACCTAGACAGTGTAACGGCTGGATTCCATAATTCTGAGTTTATTGTGATTGCGGCCCGCCCTTCTATGGGAAAAACAGCGCTTTGTTTGAATATATCCCAGCATGTGGGTATGAATACAGAATATTCAGCAGGATTCTATTCTCTTGAGATGTCAAAGGAACAGCTGGCTATGCGCATGCTGTGCTCTGAAGCAAAAGTGGATCTTCACAAAGTAAGAACAGGATTTCTTAATGAAAAGGAATTTAAAGAACTGCAGAGGAGCGCAGATAGAATATCCAATGCTGAAATATATGTGGATGAGACTCCGGCACTCTCAGTCATTGAAATGAAAGCTAAAGCCAGAAGGTTAAGGATGGAGCAAAATCTGGATATTCTTTTCATTGATTACATGCAGCTCATGCGAGCTGGAGGGCGTTTTGAGAACAGGAATCAGGAAATTTCATATATTTCTCGTTCTTTAAAAGAGCTGGCCAAAGAGCTCCAAATTCCAGTTGTGGGCATTTCTCAGTTAAGCAGGGCACCTGAGAAAGGGCGCTCAAAACCCATACCTCAATTGTCAGACTTGCGGGAATCAGGAGCTATTGAGCAGGATGCGGATGTGGTTGTCTTTATTTTCCGTCCTGAAATTTACAAACCCGAAGATGAGACTTTAAAAGGGATTGCGGATATCATTATAGCGAAACAGAGAAACGGGCCTACTGGGAGAATATCTCTTGCCTTTTTGAACAAATATGCCAGATTCAGCGATAGAGAATTCCATACAGCTGAAGAATAACTTGTAAGAAAATTGAGTTGGGATCATGAAAAAGAGCAAATCAACTTTTGTCTGTCAAAATTGTGGTTTCCATTCGCCCAAATGGGTGGGTAAATGCCCCAACTGTGGGGAATGGAGTACTATGATAGAGGAGATCGAGGAATCCAAAACTGAGAAAATATCTTTCCCTCCTTCAGCGCCCATGCTTTATGAAGAGGTCAAACAGGCCCGGAAACAACGGCTTAAAATAGGAATAGATGAGTTGAATCAAGTTTTAGGAGGAGGGGTTGTTCTCGGATCATTGGTCTTGATCGGAGGGGAACCGGGAATAGGAAAATCCACTCTTTTGCTTCAAGTCAGCCGGGACTTTTCTTCAGAGGGGAAAAAAGTGCTTTATGTTTCAAGCGAAGAATCTCTAGAACAGATTAAAATGAGAGGAGAAAGGCTGGGAATAGACAAGGGAGAACTTTATCTGCTGGCAGAGACGAATCTCGAAAGGATCATTTCACACGCCTCAAATCTCAATCCTCAGGTCTTTATCTTAGACTCAGTGCAAACTGTTTTTTCTTCTGAGCTTTCTTCAAGCACAGGGACCATAAGCCAAGTCCGGGAAGTGACCAACCAGGTATTCAGGTTTGCCAAAAAAAACAACATATGTTCTTTTCTGGTCGGACACATAACCAAAGAAGGCTCTTTGGCTGGACCCAAATCTTTAGAACATATGGTGGACGTGGTCCTTTATTTTGAGGGGGAACGGGACCACAGCCATCGGATATTAAGAGCTTTCAAAAATAGGTTTGGGCCGGTTTCTGAAATGGCTGTTTTTAACATGGAATCAACTGGATTAAAAGCCATTTCCAATCCTTCAGCTTTCTTTTTAAAAGAGAGACCAGAGGATGAACCCGGCAGTGTGGCTGTGTGCACCATCAAAGGATCGAGGCCTCTCTTAGCTGAAATTCAGGCTCTGGTGTCCTCCACTCTGTTTGTGGGAAATCCCAGGCGTATGACCATAGGACTTGACCACTATAGAACGGCGATGTTGTTGGCGGTCATTGAGAAAAAACTAGGCTTTGGTTTTGGGGGGCAGGATATCCATATGAATGTGGCCGGTGGATTGTTCATCAAAGAACCGGCTGCGGATCTGGGGATTTTGGCTGCACTGGTTTCATGTATTAAAAACAAACCAATTCCTTTGAATCTTACCCTTCTGGGAGAAATTGGATTGAGTGGAGAAGTCAGGTCTATAAACCAGACCTTGGCTAGAATCAAAGAGGCCTCGTCATTGGGTTTTAAATCCATAGTCCTTCCCAAAGGAAACTTGCCTGAATTAAAGAAAGAGAATCTTAATGATATTGATCTTATAGGAGTCAAAAACATTAAAGAAACTGTGGATGTGCTTTTTTAGATAAAAAATTATATAATAGAAAAAATTTATTTATATTTTTAATATTTATAGAAAGATTGAATCATGGTCATCTTCATATTGAGAATACTGGTTATCGCGATAATAACGTCAGCAGCGTACTTTTTGCCTCCTTTTGGGCTTTCTAATTATTATGGAGCAGCAGCAGGATTTATTGTCAGCGTTTTGCTTGTATTGCTTGAATTGAGAATAAAGAAGAGCCCCTTTAGAACGATTTGGGGAGTCACTGCTGGATTTTTATGTGGATTGTTTATTGGCTGGTTACTGGGGATGGTCTACCAGACTATTTTAAAGGACCAAACAGCCGCTTTTTTCAAAATATTCTTTTTGATTATTTTCCCCTACATGGGCTTTTTGATAGGCTTAAGGAAGCCAGAATGGTTCAGCCCAACTCATCTTTTCTCCTTTTTTAAAGAGAAAAACACAGGAAGAGAAAATAAAATTTTGGATACCAGTGTCATCATTGACGGCCGGATATCAGATATTGCCGATGCCTATTTTATTGAAGGAAATATAATAGTTCCACAATTTGTGCTTAAAGAACTTCAGTTAGTGGCAGATTCGTCTGATGGAGTCAAAAGACAAAGGGGAAGAAGAGGACTTGACGTTTTAGACCGTCTTCAAAAGTCTCCTCATATCAATGTTTCCATTATTGAAGAGGATTTTCCAGAAATTAAAGAGGTGGATTCAAAGCTGATTGAATTGGCCAAACAGATGGATGCCAAAATCATTACCAATGACTTCAATTTAAACAAGATAGCTCAACTGCAGGGGATTCAAGTCCTTAACATAAATGAATTAGCCAATGCTCTAAAGCCGGTTGTCCTACCTGGAGAAAAAATCAAGGCTTTTATTTTAAAAGAGGGCAAAGAAAAGGACCAAGGAGTAGCTTATTTAGATGACGGAACCATGGTGGTGGTGGACAATTCCAGGAAAATGGTTGGACATACCATTGACGTGACAGTGACTTCTGTTTTGCAGACTACAGTGGGCAAGATGATATTCGGCAGATATGAAGAAGATTCCTAAGGAGGATATCAATGGCCCAGCAAAACAAAAAAAAATATGAATTCCAATCAGAAGTCAAACAACTGTTAAATATTCTTGTCTATTCTTTGTATAAAAACAAGGAAGTTTTTGTGAGGGAATTGATTTCCAATGCGGTTGATGCTCTAAACAAGGTTCAGTTTGAGCTTATGACCCATTCAGAAGTAGAGGATAAAGATGAGGACCTTCGCATAGAAATTTCCTTTAACAAGAATCAGAAAAAGTTGATTATTGAGGATACAGGAATAGGCATGACCAGAAAGGACCTGAGGGAAAACATAGGAACCATTGCCCATTCAGGAACTATTGATTTTCTAAAAAAACTATCAAAATCAAAAGAAAAAGACAGGGTCGATCTTATTGGCAAATTTGGTGTTGGATTTTATTCCACTTTCATGGCGGCTAATGAAGTCCATATCTACACTAAATATTTTAAAAAAGGAAGCCGCGGCTATTTGTGGAAATCCACAGGAGATGCGGACTATACCATAGAAACAACGGTAAAGAAGAAACGGGGGACAAGAATAGAAGTTTTTTTAAAGGAAGACCAAGAGGAATTTTTGGAAAAACAAAGGATAAAAACAATACTTTCCAAGTACTCAAAATTTGTTCCGTTTCCCGTGTATATTGATAATGAGAAGTTCCAAGTGGCGGAAGCTATTTGGACTCAGCCCAAATCATCTCTAAACAAAAGAGACTACATTGAGTTTTATAAATTTTTTAGCACTCTACAGGAAGAGCCTGAAACATATTTACACCTATCTTCAGACGCTCCAGTCCAGTTTAATGCCATTTTATTTATTCCAAAATCTTCAATGGAGAAGATAGGATTTTTCAGATCACCTCCTGGTGTGGACTTGTATTCCAGAAAGGTCTTGATTCAAAAAAGCAGTCCAGACGTCATGCCTGAGTATCTCCGCTTCATTAAGGGGGTTATCGATTCAGAGGAGATCCCGTTAAACATATCCAGGGAAACAGTTCAAAATGACATTAAAATCAACAAAATAAAGAAGCACATCATCAAAAAGCTTATTTCAAAGCTGGAAAAAATAAAAAAGGATGACCGGGAAAAATACCAAAGGATTTGGGACAATTTTAACAGAAATTTAAAAGAAGGAATGGTCAGTGACTTTGAAAACAGAGACAAATTATCATCCCTGTTGATTTTTCACTCTTCCAAAAACAAAAAGGAATATACAGACCTGGATTCTTATATCAAGCGGATGGCTGAGGATCAGAAAGAGATTTTCTATGCGAGTGGGCCGGATAGAGAAGCTATTGAGAAAAATCCTGCTTTGGAAGCGTTTAAGAAAAAAGATATTGAGGTGCTTTATTTAAGGGATCCTTTGGATGAATTTGTGTTTGAAAATCTCAGAGAGTATAAAGGCAAGGCTTTTAAAGTAGTGGAAAGTGCAGATATAGAAGTCAAACCGGAAGAAGAGAAAAAAAAGAGCAAGTCTTATATGGAAGATGTCAATCGGTTTGTTAAATATTTGAGAGATCTTTATGGAGACAAAGTGGCTGATGTTCGTGTTTCCAAAAGACTTGTAGACAGTCCCTGCATGCTGGTTAGGCCTTCTGACGGCCCTTCTGTCCAAATGGAAAGAATCATGAAGATGGCTGATAAGAACTATGAATTTTCAAAAAAGGTTTTTGAGGTCAATCCTGAAAATAAATTGATCAAGGAAATGATCCGCATTTATAAAAAAAATCCAAAATCAAAAGAAATCAACCAGCTGTCCCTCCAAATGCTGGATAATATGATGCTTAGAGAAGGATTGGCAGAAGATGTTGATTCCATTGTGTTTAGAATTCAAGAAATAATGCTTCAAGCCGCTCAAAGAGTCCGAGCTTCTTCAGAGAAAAAAGCTGCGGGCAAGAAGTAAATGGGAAAAACCTATGTCATTGTGGTTGCAGCAGGAAGGAGTCTGCGATTTGGTTTAGACAAACTGAAGATTTATATAAAAGGAAAGTCAGTCCTGGACAGAGCACTTGAACGCTTGGAACTTCATCCTGAAATCGATGAAATCATATTGGTTGTTAATGAGGAATCTATCAAACAAAATGATTATAAAAAGTATCCTAAAGTAACAAAGGTGGTTGAAGGAGGTCTAAAAAGGCAGGACTCAATGACAGCAGGCTTTAGAGAAATAAAACCTGACCCAGAGAGCTTGGTCCTTATCCATGATGGAGCCAGGCCTCTGGTAAAAAAGGCTCTGGTTTCTCGGATAATCAAAGCAGCTAAGGAAAAGGGAGCTGCTGTCCCTGTTGTGCCTATACAGGACACCATTAAATCAGTCAAAGAGGAGAGGGTTACAAAAACCCTTAGAAGAGAAGAACTTTATAGATGTCAAACTCCCCAGGGGTTTCGCTATTCTGTTTTAAAGCCGGCTCTTGAAAAGGCTTTGAATGAAGGATATTCTGCCACGGATGAGGCCTCTCTCGTGGAGAGAATGGGCGGCAGAGTCATTATTGTCCCAGGTGATTATACCAACATTAAAGTCACCTATCCCGAAGACATAAAAATAGCGGAGGCTTTTCTTGAAGATTAAGATTGGGATTGGATATGATATTCATAAGCTGGTCAAGGGAGAAAAGCTTTATTTAGGAGGGATCCATATCCCGTTTTCCAAAGGTCTCTTGGGCCATTCTGACGGAGACAGCTTGATACATGCCTTAGTCGATGCATTATTGGGAGCGTTGGGAAGAGGAGACATAGGAACATTTTTTCCTGATACTGATCCAAAATACAAAAATATTTCCAGCCGGATCATTTTACAGGATGTCATGGAAAGAGTGAGAAGTCAAGGTTATGAGATTTCGAATATTGACTCCATTATTATAGCAGAGAAACCTAAAATGGAGCCTCATATTCCTGAAATGAAAAAAATACTTTGTCCGATTTTGGGGATCCATTCAGATGGGCTGGGGATAAAAGCCAAGACTAAGGAAGGATTCGGAGAAATTGGCAGAGGAACAGCCATTGCAGCCTGGGCTGCGGTGATATTAAAAAGATCCTGAACCACCCAGGTTATCCTGATCTATTCACGAGTCGAGATTGCTGCAGATGTGAGGCACAGGGCATGAAGTCGTGGTCCTTCACTACGAATGCCCTGTAACGAAGCAGATGCAGTGAGATCGACTCGCCTTTCAGGTAAAAAAATGGCGATTAAAATTGAAAACATAAACAAGAAAAATATTCAGATAATGGTTCTTATAAAAAATCTTGTATATCGCTGAAACAAAATGGATAATAAAAACATCGCCATTTTTTTATGAATAAGTCAGGGAAGGAGTTTTTATGAATGAGGTGAGAGTGCGGTTTGCTCCCAGTCCTACAGGATATTTGCATGTTGGAAATGCGAGAACAGCTCTTTTTAATTGGCTTTTTGCCCGTCAGAATAAAGGAGTGTATATATTGAGAATCGAAGATACGGACATACAGAGGTCGGAGCAGCAGTATGAACACCAATTGATCAAAGACCTTCAATGGATGGGGCTGAATTGGGATGAAGGCCCAGATAAAGAAGGAGAATTTGGACCTTACAGACAGTCAATAAGGATGGACATCTATGTCTCCTATGCCAATTCTCTTATTGAGGAAGGAAAGGCCTACTATTGTTTTTGTAAGCCTGAAGAGCTTAAAAAAGAGAGGGATAAAGCCCTGGCTGCCGGAAAGACTCCGGTTTACAGCGGACGATGCCGGGGACTTCCCATTGAGGAGTCTAAAAAGAGGGTAAAACAGGGCGAAAAGGCTGTGATCAGGCTTTTAACTCCGGACAAAGGAACCTTGACTTTTCATGATATGGTTCGGGGCTCTTTATCTTTTCAACTAGCTCTGATCGGAGACCCTGTGCTTATCCGCTCTAATGGTCATCCCTCTTATAACTATGCGGTGGTGGTTGATGATGCGCTGATGAAAATAAGTCATGTGATTAGGGGGGAAGATCACATCATCAATACCGTCAGGCAGCTGCTTCTTTACAAAGCTTTCCAATTCGATCCACCTCAGTTTGCTCATCTTTCTATGGTTATGGGAAAGGACAATACACGACTCAGCAAACGACATGGAGCCACATCCGTGCATCAGTTTAGTCAGGAGGGAATCCTTCCTTCTGCCCTTTTTAATTATTTGGCCTTATTAGGGTGGTCTCATCCACAAGGAAAGGAAGTTCTATCAAAAAAAGACCTCATAGAAAGTTTTGATTTGAAAAAGGCAAGCCGGTCTTCGGCTGTCTTTGACTATGATAAGCTTTACTGGATTAACCGGGAGCATATTAAGAGTCTTTCTAACCGCCAGAAAGCTGAATGGGCATCTGTTTATTTAAAGAAAGCAGGCTATCTGCCGAAAAACTTGAATCAAGATCAATGGGATTGGCTGGAGAGAGCTGTGGCAGATCTTATGAAGGGAGTGAATAAATTTTCTGAGGTGCCGGAGAAGTTTGCTCTCTTTTTTGATTTTTCGCCTGAAAAGATGGAAGAAGATGCCCAAAAAGCATTGGAAACTGACTGCGGGAGGAAAGTTATCAAAGCTCTTAATGAAAAACTTGGCCAGGAAGCAAAAGTCGATTTCGGTCAACTTTCACACATAAGCGGTGAAATAAAAAAAGATACAGGGTGCCGAGGAAAGGAGCTTTTTCATCCTTTAAGAGTGGCCATAACAGCACAGACTTCAGGTTTGGAACTGGATAAATTTATTCCTTTGCTCGAGGAAGGCTCAAGACTGAATTTTCCGGTTCCTATCAAGAGCTGTGCCCAAAGAGTGGCTGAATTATCCCGTTTTATTCAGAACATTTGAGATCAGGTTTTAAGGTGACCCATCCACTGAAATAGGAGATCAAGAAAAAGATGGTCATGATAGCCAAAGAAGCCACAATAGATTTCCAAAGACCTAGTTTGGTGATCAGCATGGGAGAAAAGGCGGTTATGAATCCTCCTCCTAAGAAGGGTTCGTATATCATCTGTTTAAAGCCAAATGCTTTTGCGGTGTCTGTTTTATAGAGAGGATCCACTACTCTGAGGAGCAGAAGCCCCACAGCTGTGACTCCGGTCTGCATCCCATACTCTGTGATTCCACGTTCAAACCAATATTTCTTAAACATACGAGGGGCGAGAAAAGAAGTACAAAATATCATCCAGGTGATACCCGTGAACATAATGATTAAGAAAGGCCAAAAATTAGCAATGAACACATCCAGTTTTATAGTAGCGATAGCTGATAAGATCAAAACGTCTAGAGCAAAGCCAAGGATTCGGTCAAATGTGCTTTTATCATAGTATTTATCGACTTTGGATATTATGGAGATTTTCTGAACGATAAGGCCCCCTATCATAGCCAAGGGGAATAAGGGGAATTTGTCAAATTCCGAATGGATGGCCTGAAGCCCAGATAGAAAAGCCCAGCCTACGGCAATAGCTATAGCCACAATAGCAAAATGGAAACTCAGGGGTTCGATGGCTTCTGAAGCCACAGTGGCTGTGGCAATGGGGAATCTTTTGTGTTCAGGAATAAGCCCCCTTTTTTTAAACTTTGGTATGCCTTTTTTCACACTGAGATGGGTGCAGTAGTCTTTTCGAATAGCAATATTGATCAGGACCATTCCCCCGATCACAGCCGTAAGGATCCCCACAGTCGCAGACATGAGCGCCAAGTCTCCTCCTGCAGCAAAGCCGTATCCTTTAAAAGCATCTTTCATGCCCGCAGCTGTGCCGTGACCTCCAGAAAAGCCGACTTCAACAATACAGGCAAACAGTTGGTGGACTTTAAACAGAGGAATGAGAATGAGGCCTGTAATCAGGAGGGCGATAAAATACTGTCCTATTCCAGCGATAGCGCCAAAACAGAGCTGTGAACCTCCTGCCTCCCAAATTTTCCTAACACCAGGAATATTGACTCCTAAAAACAGAGTAGCAAACACCACATTGATTAAAATACCTGGCAGAGGAGCCCAGTGCTGTATGATCCAGTCAGGGATGAGGGCCAATCCGTAAGGGCCTAAACCTAAAGCCACAAAACCTGCAATAATGGCTGAGGGCAGGAACAGTGTTTGGAGTATTTTTATATTAGCCCTAAGGAACTTTCCAAATAAGAGGAAGATAGAGAGAATACACAGGCTGAACAAAAAATCCATAAATAGGCCTCCTAAAACATCTATTATTCATAAAAAGAGTCAAGTGTAAATCGGAAAATTTGATTAGTAAGCATTTCTAAAGCTGTG
>JAWLEN010000053.1:9189-16525 GCA_041686095.1 Candidatus Aminicenantota bacterium | reverse complement strand
TTCTTTTTCACTGCCAACAAAAACAATCTTTCCGTTTTTGGAGGCGATGCTGCCGTTCTCGATCAGTCCCAATTCTTTGAGGCTGTCTTTTCTTTTAGGCGCTGGTCCTTTGCAGGTGAGGAGTTGATCGCATCCGGCAACAATAAGGTCAGCTGATATCATGCGGGGATTTTCCTATGGATCTCTCTTTGTTTTTTCTGATAAAAGATGGGGTGTCATAAGAGTCCCATCTTTTTTCCCAATTGGTTTTTGGAGATTCATCCACAACCCGGTTTCCCCTTGGCCTGAATACATAAGGAGGTGTTTCCTGGGAAACTTCAAAAGGAGGCGGTGTTTGGTTTGCAGGATGAGAGACTAGTTCTTGAGGTGTGATTTGTTCATGTTCTGCTTTTTCCTCAAATCCAGTGGCGATCACAGTGACTTTAACGGTTTCTTTCATAGAGGTATCTATAACGGTTCCGAATATAATATTGGCATCTGGGTGAGCTTTTTGGTGAATCAGCTCAGATGCTTTAGAGACTTCGTGCAGCCGGATATCCTTTCCTCCTGTAATGTTGATCAGCACACCCTGGGCTCCAGATATAGAAGTGTCTACAAGAAGAGGCGAGGAGATTGCTTTTTGAGCTCCATCCAGAGCTCTGTTTTCTCCTGAAGCCATGCCTGTGCCCATAAAAGCCATCCCCATTCCTTTCATGATGGATTTGACATCAGCAAAATCAAGATTGATCAAGCCTGGCTTTGTGATCAGGTCTGAGATGCCTTGAACCGCCTGACGGAGAATGTCATCAGCCATTTTAAAAGCTTCCTGCATGGATGTGTCTAAGTTCACTGTTTCAAGAAGTCTTTCATTGGGGATTGAAATCACAGTGTCCACGGCTGACCTGAGTTCTTCAAGTCCTTCATCAGCCTGGTCTGCCCTGATTTTCCCTTCAAAATTAAAGGGAAGAGTGACAATGGCGATAGCCAGAACATCCATTTCAGAGGCGAGATTAGCTAGAACCGGGGTTGCACCTGTCCCTGTTCCTCCACCCAAGCCGGCGGTTAAAAAGACCATGTCTGCCCCTTCCAGGAGCTCGATGACTTTCTCAGTATCCTCCATGGCTGCTTCCCGACCAATATCAGGCCGTCCTCCTGAACCCAGTCCCTTGGTGAGTTTGTTTCCAATCTGGACCTTGGTTCCGGCGTTGTTGCTGTTGAGGGCTTGAAGGTCGGTATTGACAGCAATGAATTCCACGCCGTCAATTTTTGACTCTATCATGCGGTTAATAGCATTACCGCCCCCGCCCCCGATTCCAATGACCCTGATTTTTGCTCCAGGGCTTTCATCAACTAGATGAAATTTTAGTTTGTTTTTTTGTTCCTCACTCATGTTTACCTCCTATGCTTCTTTGAGCCAATCTTTGAGTTTGGCCCAGAAGCCTTTCTTTTTATCTTTTGAGAATCCTTTTTCTTTCCATTTATTGAATCCATGAAGCAAAAGTCCTACTGAAGTGGAATAATCAGGAGTGTTGACTCTGTCCACCAGGCCCCCAGCTCCTCCGGGGTCTCCTCTTCTCACTGGCAGGTCAAAAACTCCTTCTGCGATTTCTTCAAGACCTTCCAATAGAGAAGTGCCTCCAGTAAGGACAATTCCTGAATTCAATGATTTTTCATATCCCATCCTTTTAATGTCGTTATCAACCAGACGGAATATCTCTTCAGCCCTGGGCTGGATGATTTCAGCCAGAAGCTGCCTTGAGAGAACCCTGGCCTTTTTTCCGCGGCCCACTGAAGGAACTTCTATGGTGTCCTGTTCATCCACCAAAGGACTGGAAACACACCCAAATTTTTTCTTGATTTTTTCAGCTTCAGGAATAGGGGTGCGAAGCCCGACCGCGATATCATTGGTGAAGTTATCACCACCAATGGGAATAACCGATGTGTACCACAGGCTTCCTCTTTCAAATATAGCTATTTCTGTGGTTCCTCCCCCGATGTCGATCAATCCCACTCCCAGTTCCATCTCATCATGGGTGAGAACAGATTGGCTGGTTGCGATCTGGTTCAGCACAATTTGTTCTATTCCGATTCCTGTTCGGGAGATGCATGTCTTAAGATTTTGTACTGATGTGATGGCACCTGTGACGATGTGGACATTGACCTCTAATTTAATCCCGCTCATTCCTAGGGGATATTTGATTCCGTCTTGTTCATCCACCACATATTCTTGAGGAATGATGTGAATGATTTCTCTATCAGGGGGAATGGAAACAGCTTTGGATTGTTCAATGACTCTTCTTATGTCTTCCCGGATGATCTCTCTGTTCTTTCCTGAGACAGCAATCACACCTCTGCTGTTGAAACTCTTTATATGAGCTCCGGAAATACCAATATAGGCAGAATCGATTTCGAATCCTGCCATTAATTCGGCTTCTTCCTGGGCTTTTTTTATGGCTTCTACGGTGGCATCAAGATTGACCACCACTCCTTTTCTCAATCCCCTGGAATTTGCTGTTCCTATCCCGATGATTTCAATTTTTTTCTCTTCTGTGACTTCTCCGATAAGTGCTGTTATTTTTTTTGTCCCGATATCAATCCCTACTATATATCCATTTTTTGGCATCAGCTTCCCTCCTTCTCAGACCTAAATACGCGGTTATCCAGTGTTTTTTTTCTCGGTGTAAGTATATAACGGTCACTAAACCGCATGTTGATACTTTCTATTTCTCCAAATTTGGCGAGATAAGATTGCCTGTCCAGGTATTCTTGAATTTTTATTGAGAAATCATTATCTCCCAATATAAGCCAGGGAGAAATATGTTTGAGTTTAATTGAGACGCATTTGTACTTTGATAGATCGATTATTTTTATGAGCTCGCTCTGTTCTGGAGAAAGGCTTTCCAGGCATCTTAATGCCAGTTTAAATTTATCCTCAAACCCAGATTTAAAGGCGTTATCATCGGTGATAAGGGGGAGTTCTTTTTGTTCAGCCGGATCAACAGGCTGAAGCAGGATTCCGTCTCGGTCTATCAGGTAGTATCGTTCTTTTTTTATCACAGCAAGAGGGATTCTTTCTATGATTTCCAGGTTCACAGTAGAGGGAAATATTTTCTTAATATGAACATCTTTGATCCAGGTGTGAGTTTTGATTACTTTCTGCATTCTCTCTATATCCAGAAGCAGTAAATTTCCCAATCTTTTTCCTTCAAACTTATTCTGGATTGAATATTTTAACTCTGGTTTGGTGCTTTTTATTTCAATTTTATTGACTTCCAGTTTATCCCATGTGATAAGAAACAAATAAGTCTGCTGTATAAGAAAGAAGAGGCCTATGATGAGAAGAAAGCTGAGAATGATGTGTTTGGGTCCAAGCTTGATTTTTCTTTTAATTTTATTTGATTTGACTTTTTTCGCTTCACTGCGGAAATAGGGTTGAGATAAAAGAGGATTCAATTTCTGCCTGAGTGTGGGATTCAAATTAGAGGCCATTTTATTTTTTACCTCTCAGTTTTTTTATGATGTCGGGGATGATTCCAGAAATACTGCCCGCTCCCAGGACTAATATCATATCTTTGGGAAGTGACAGCTCAGCCACACGCTCCGGTATTTTTTTGAGTTCTGGCTCAAAATACACATTTTTGTGCCCAAACCGCTGTATTTCATCATAAAGTTTCTCCCCGGAAATACCAGGGATAGGATCTTCGCTGGCTGGATATATTTCAGAAGTGATAAGGACATCTGCCTGATTGAATGAAGTGGCGAACTCTTCCATCAGAAGGGAGAGACGGGAATACCGGTGAGGTTGAAAGACCACCAGTGTTCTCCGCATCCACCCCTGCTTAGCTGCTTCCAGGGTTTTCATGATTTCAGTGGGATGATGGGCATAATCTTCGATCACCATAATATCCTTGATTTTTTCTTTCAGTTCAAAGCGTCTGCCGATTCCCTGATAATTCTCTAAAGCTTCCAGGATAATGGGAACAGGAATATCCAGATTAATCCCTACAGCGACAGAAGCCATGGCGTTATAAATGCTGTGAACGCCAGGAACATTGAGTTTGAGTGTACCCAATTTTTTGTTTTTATAGTGAAGTGTTGAGGTGCTTGAGAAATGTTCAAACTCCTGGTCTGCGGCATAAATATCGGCCTGGGCTGAAAAACCATAAGTCACGATTTTTCTCTCCAGCTCAGGAATGAGGCTTTGAAGGTTGGAATCATCAAGGCACAATATCACCGGAGAGTAAAAAGGAACTTTATTGGCGAAATTTATAAAGTTTATTTTTATTTCTTCAACTGTCTTGTATTGGTCCAGATGTTCTTCATCCAGATTGGTCAGCACAGCTATGTAAGGAGATAAATAAAGGAAGGACCGGTCGCTTTCGTCTGCTTCAGCCACTATAAACTCCCCTTCTCCCAGTTTGGCATGAGCGCCGATGGTGTTCAGGCGCCCCCCTACTATGATGGTGGGATCAAAATCCGCGTTTTCCAGAACTTGGGCGATCATAGAAGTTGTGGATGTTTTGCCGTGAGAGCCGGTGACAGCAATGCTGTTTTTTAAGCGCATCAGTTCTGCCAGCATTTCAGCCCTTGGGATCACAGGTATTTTTAGTTTCTTGGCTTCTTGGACTTCTATGTTATCCTGTTTGACTGCTGAAGATATCACCACCACATCCGCTCCTTTCACCAGTCCGGCTTTATGTCCTATATTGATATCAGCTCCTAATTTAGAGAGACGCTGGGTTGATTCCTGGGAAACAAGATCTGAACCTGAGACTTTATAGCCCAGATTGAGGAGGATTTCAGCGATCCCATTCATTCCAGTCCCTCCGATTCCGACCATATGAATGTGCCTCAGCATTCTGTGAGTGCGCTTAATCAATTTGTGTCCTCCTTTTATTTTTTTTCATGAGCTCCAGGCAGAGTTCTGTGATTTTTTCCACTGGGTTTTCTTTTTTTAATTTTTTGAGATTTTCCTCCATCAGGTCGAGTTTATTCTTGTTTTCAATAAAATATTTGATTTTAGATAAAAATATTTGGGGAGTAAAATCTTTTTCAAGAATGATTTGGGCTCCGTTGATTCTCTCCAGCTCTCTGGCATTCAATAACTGATGGTTTTCAGTAGAGCGTGAAAAAGGAACCAGAAGGGCGGGTTTCTGGGCTGCAATAAGCTCAGCTATGGTGGTGGCTCCAGCTCTGCACACAATCAAATCAGATCTCTCAAAATATTTGTATATATCGAAATAAAAGGCAGATACTTGATGGTTTTCAAAACCACTCCGTTCATAATTTTCTTTGACCCAGCCAAGGTCTTTTTCTCCTGTTTGATGAAATATTTTAAGTTTGTTTTTGAGTTGTTTTAACAGAGGAAGGCTTTTGATTATGTTTTTATTCAGGAAATGAGATCCCTGGCTTCCTCCAAAAATAAGAACTGTAAGATGTTCGTCTCTTTGTTTGGGTTTTAATGAATAGAATTCTTCCCTCACTGGATTTCCCAAAAATTCTCCCTTTCCTTTAAACTCAGGAAGAGATTTTCTAAAAGCCACTACAGCTTTTTGAACAAAAGGAATAAGGATTCTGTTGGTGAGCCCTGGCCGGAGGTTCTGTTCCATGATGAGGGAGGGTATTCCGATGAGAGAGGAAATGAGGACCACAGGCCCGGAGCTGTAGCCTCCCATTCCTATCACAAGAGATGGCTTTATCTTAATGACAATCAGCAGAGATTTGATAAATGAATAGGGAAGAATAAAAAGGGATTTGATGATTAAAAATCCTTTGCCTTTAAGGCCTTCTATTTTCAAAGGAATAAAATCCGCACCATAATGTTTCATGATAGACTGTTCGAGTCTTCGGGTGGTTCCCATAAAAGTGATTTTTATGTTCTGCTGGGTCAATTTCTTTCCTAAGGCTAGAGCGGGATAGATATGACCGGCTGTTCCGCCCCCGGAAATTATGACCCTTTGATTCATCATTTCCTGTTGTACCCCTTTTTCCTTTGTGAAATATGAAGAATGATTCCAATACTGACTAGCATATACAGCAGAGAAGAACGTCCATAACTTAAAAAAGGAAGAGTTAGTCCTGTGGCGGGAAGCAGCCCGAGCACAATGCTTATATTAAGCAGAGCTTGAGAGAAGACAGCAATGGAAAGGCCTGCTGCCAGAAGACAGCTGAATTGGCTGGGCGCTCTTCCGGATATGACCATGCCCCTCCACAAAATGATTCCAAAAAGCAGAAGCACACCCATAGTGCCAATCATTCCTAATTCTTCTCCGATAATGGCATAAATATAATCCGTATGAGCGCAGGGAAGGAAGAAAAGCTTTTGAGTGCTCTGGGCTATGCTGACCCCTACAATACCCCCGGAACCTACAGCCAGTTTGGACTGATAGGCATGAAAACCGCTTCCCAGGAGGTCATTAGAAGGAGAGATATACGAATTCCATCTGTCTATTCTGTAATTTGCCTGGAAAAGATAAAACGCAAAAAGAAGCACAGAAAGAAGCCCCACCACAAGAAGCTTATCTAATCTCACCCCTCCGATAAAAAGCATGATGGATCCTATTAAAAGCACAACCAGAGAAGTGCTGTAATCAGGTTCCTTTAGGATCAAGAGTATTAAAATAAACAGCACAGCTATAGGGAAGATCAGAGTTTTTATTTGATGGAGTTTTTCTTTTTTTCGGCTGAGATAGGAAGCTAAGAATAAAACCAGGCTGAGTTTAGCCAGCGAGGAAGGCTGGAACCTTAAGCCGAGCATATGGATAGAGCGGTTGGTGTTATTGACTTCGGGCATCACAAAGCATAAAACCAGAAGCCCGAGAGTAAGAATCAGAAGTCCGTAAATAAAGATGGCATTTTGATAAAAAGCAGGCTTCATGGACACAATAAGCAGGATTAAGATAAGGCCCAGCACCGCGCCCACGGATTGATTGATAAGAAAGTAAAAAGAATGGCCGAATTTTTCATTAGACTGGACCGCTGAGGAGCTGTAAACCATGATAAGGCCAAAGGTCACCAGTATAAGAGTGGTGATGAACAGGGTTTTGTCAAAACCAAAGCGTTTAAATGATTCCATTTAAGTCTTATTTCCTTTTATTTTTTCAGAAAGTTTTTTCACTTCTTCTTTAAAAATTTGCCCCCTGTGTTCAAAATTTTCAAACATATCAAAACTGGTGCAGGCCGGGGCTAAAAGAACCACTTCTCCAGATTTTGAATTCTCAAAGCCCATTTCCACAGCTTCCTTTATGGATGAGGCTTGTGTCACTTCAGCGTCTTTACCAAGGGCTTTGATTATCTTTTTCCTGGCTTCTCCCACGGCAATGACCTTTTTGACCCGTTTTTTTATTTCATTTTTCAG
>JAWLEN010000053.1:0-9089 GCA_041686095.1 Candidatus Aminicenantota bacterium | reverse complement strand
ACTTGATTTTTTTTCTGATTTTTCAGCAGGTTTGCTTTGGCCTTCATATAGGATAAGAAGCTTCCATGCCAGTCCAGATGATCCGGGGTGATATTAAGGATAACTGAGACATCAGGAGCCAATCTTTCAATATATTCAAGCTGAAAACTGGATAATTCAGTAACAAAGATATCCTGTTTAGTACTTTTTTCCACAAAACTGATTAGGGGAGTTCCTATATTTCCAGCTAAATATGATGGAAGCCCTCCTTCTTTGAGTATTCTGTAGACCAAAGAAGCCACTGTGGATTTGCCATTGGATCCGGTTATGCCGATGATTTGACCTTTTAAAAAGCGGGAGGCAAGTTCCACTTCGGAAAAGATGGGAATCCCTTTTTTCTTTGCTTCTTGAATAGGAGAGATAGGGGGGACACCCGGGCTGGGGATAATCAGGTCTGAATCCAGGAATGATTGGAGTTTGTGTCCTCCAGTTTCAAATTCGATTCCTTTTTTCTGATAGGATTTTATTTCTCGGGTTAAGTCGGGGCTGTTTTTTGATTCGCTGACTTTTATGTGTAAGGGTGTGTTCTGATGCAAAAGGAAATCACACACAGCTTTCCCTGTTTTCCCGAATCCGACTATCAGAACTTTTTTGTTTTTTAGTTCCATTTTTATCTTAATTTCAAAGTGGTCAGACTGAAGAGAGCGAATATGATTCCTGCGATCCAGAATCTGACCACTATTTTTTGTTCTGACCATCCCATGAGTTCAAAATGGTGGTGCAGAGGAGTCATCTTAAAAACTCTTTTTCCTCCTGTGAGTTTAAAGTAACTTACCTGGATCAGGACCGAAAGAGCTTCAATCACAAACACTCCAGCTACCATGAAAAGCAGGAATTCTTGTTTGATCATGATAGCCACGATCCCTATGGTGGCTCCCAAAGAGAGAGAGCCCACATCTCCCATGAAAATTTCTGCGGGGTGACAGTTATACCACAAGAATCCAAGACAGGCACCGGATAAAGAGCCAAGAAGGATGGTGAGTTCTGCAGCTTGAGGGACAGGGAGTATGTTTAAATATTCAGACCACAGAGCGTGCCCAGCTATGTAGGAAAGAGCCGTGAATGAGGAAGCGCTGATTAAAGTCAGTCCTATGGCCAGCCCGTCCAGCCCGTCCGCAAGATTAACCGCATTGGAAGAGCTGACCATGATCAGCATGATCCAGGGTATATACAGCATTCCTAAATACGGCGTCCACTTCTTGAAAAAAGGCATAGTGAGGTGCAGGTTGAAATCTCCTCCAAGGCCTATATAAAAGAGCACCAATCCAGCTGCAGCCGCAAAAATAATTTGGAATATGATTTTATATTTTGCGATCAATCCATTGGATTTGTTTTTTCTGATTTGGAGGTAATCATCCAGCAGCCCCAGTCCTCCGAATAAGAGCATGGTCGCCATAGCCAGCCATACGTACAAATTGCTTAAATCAGCCCATAAGAGAGTTGAAACAGCGGTGGCTCCAATAATCAAAACGCCCCCCATAGACGGGGTTCCCTTTTTTGTGAGGTGGGTTTTGGGACCCATGTCTCTGATGGTCTCCCCGAATTGATGTTTTCTCAAAAATTTTATCATCAAGGGGGCCAGGATCATGGTGATGAGAAGCGCTGTTATTCCGCCCAGAGCTGTTCTTACCGTGATATAGCGGAACACATTGAAAAACACGAAAACTTTTTTCAGCGGAACAAGAAGCAAATAGAGCACTTTATTTTCCTTCCCTTTTTAAGACGTTGACTATTTTTTCAGTTTTGACTCCTCTGGATCCTTTGATGAGAACAACATCATTTTTATTTAAAAGAGAGAGAATTTCATCTGCGGCTTCTTCAGACTGCTCAAAGGAAATAATGTTTTCAGGAGTCATACCCGATATCAAAGCGCCTTCCGCTATGTATTTAGCCAGAGGACCTACAGTGATCAGGAGGTCTATTTTATTTTCCACCACAGATTTTCCGGCTGCGGTGTGATAGGCTATTTGTTTTTCTCCTAATTCCAGCATGTCGCCCAGCACGGCGACCCTTCTTCCTCCCTTTTGCACAGAGAGGCCTTTAAGGGCTTCCTCCAATGCCGCTGGATTGGAGTTATAGGTATCATTGATGACTTTTATATTATTGGCTAAAGATAGGATTTCCCCTCTTTTATCAGGGGGGGTGAGCTTTCTTCCTGTTTTGAGGATTTTTTCAAAAGGGACAGACAGTACAGAAGCCGCGGCAGCAGCTGCCAGAAAATTATAGAGATATCCTCTGTTTGAAAAGGGAATGGTTGTTCTGGCTTCATGGCCTTTATAAAGAAAATCAAAAGACATCTTTTCTAAGGAATGGATTTGAATATTATAAGCCCTGACATCACACTTGTCTGTAAGCCCGAAAAGCACAGGCCTTTTTTTAAGCGACTTTATCATGCCCAGCACAAGAGGCTGATCTCCGTTTAAAACAGCTCTCCCGTTTGGGTTCATGCCGTCTAAGATTTCTTTTTTTGCCGCAGCTATTTCGTGTATGTTTTCAAAAAATTCCATGTGCACGGGATAAACATTGCAGATCACCGCCACATCCGGACGGGCAATGCGGGTTAAGGTTGAGATCTCTCCAGAATGACTCATCCCATATTCAAGCACAGCTGTGCAGTGTTTTTTATTCAATCTGAGAAGGGAAAGAGGAAGACCTATGTGGTTGTTGAAATTTCCCTGGGATTTAAGAACATGGTGTTTGTTTTTAAGAAGGGCAGCAGTGAATTCTTTAGTGGTGGTTTTTCCTGTGCTGCCCGTGATTCCAATCACTCGGACGGGATAATCCAGAAGAACTTGATGTGCCAGTCTTTGAAGGGCATCCAAAGTATGACCCACTTTGATATAAGGGGTCTTTTCATCCATAAAGGGAACTTGTTCGGAAACCACCACCCCTTTGGCCCCGTTTTTGACCGCATCAGGGATAAAGTCATGTCCGTCTCTTTTATCCTTAAGGGCAAAAAACAGGCTTCCTTTTTTGATTTGTCTGGAGTCTATACTGAAGTTGCTGAATTTAGATGAAGGGTCCCCCTGCAA
Source organism: Candidatus Aminicenantota bacterium (assembly GCA_041686095.1). Lineage (GTDB taxonomy): Bacteria > Acidobacteriota > Aminicenantia > Aminicenantales > Aminicenantaceae > WJMT01. The sequence continues at coordinate 6,018 of JAWLEN010000053.1, read as the reverse complement.
AATGGTTCCATTCATCTTCTCTGCCAGTTCACTTAATCGAAGTTCAGCCATTTTTATTTTGCCTTATTTTCTCTGCCTCGTCCCTTGCCACTTGAACATCGTCAAAAGGCATGACTTTGTCTTTTATGATCTGGACTTTTTCATGTCCTTTTCCTGCGATGAGAACATAATCTCCTTTATTTCCCATAGACATGGCTTTTCGGATCGCTTTTCTTCTGTCCGGTATGATTTCATATTTTTTAGTTCCTGTTTTCTTAATTCCTTTTTCAATGTCTGAAATAATATCCAAGGGATCTTCAGATCGCGGGTTATCTGAAGTGATGATGGCCCAGTGGGCTGTATTTCCTGCCACTTCCCCCATTCTGGGTCTCTTTGATTTATCTTTATCTCCTCCAGCTCCAAAAACCAGAATGATTCGGCTTGAGCTGATATCTCTTGCGGTTTCAAGGAGGTTTTTTAAAGCTTCATCTGTGTGGGCGTAGTCCACAAAAAGATGAAGTCCCAGGTCATTGGGAACTTTCTCAAATCTACCCGGGACACCTTGAAGAGAAGCAGCTCCCTGTTCTATGAATTGGACAGGAATTTCTAAGGTTAAGGCCGAAGACACAGCCGTGAGTATGTTGTAAAGATTGGGCTTGCCAAGAAGTGGAGAATTCACCTCTATTGTTCCCTTAGGCGACTTGATTTGGGACTTGATGCCATGGGGACTGAATCTATACCAGCTGGGGAAAACATCTGCTTTTTCATTGAATCCGAAACTCAGAGCTTGTCTGGACAGCTCTGATATAAGCTTCTGCCCCCATAATGAGTCTGAATTGATCACTGGTAAGCTTTTGCGAGCGGTTAGAAATAGATTTTTCTTAGCTTTGTAATAATTTTCAAGGGATTTATGATAGTCCAGATGCTCTCCACTAAGGTTTGTGAAGGCTGTGACATCAAAATCAATCCCGTTTATTCTTTTCATTTCTATGGAATGGGAAGAAACCTCCATAACGCAGTGAGTGGCCCCCTGATTCAGCATTTGTTGAAGAAGCGCATCTATATCCGGAGCTTCTGGAGTGGTTCTTTCAGCAGGAATTATGAATTGGGGCCCTCTGTAGGATATACTTCCTATGACTCCCGGGAAACATCCTGCTTTCTTTAACATCTCCTCCATGAGATAGGTCACTGTGGTTTTTCCTTTAGTGCCGGTTATACCAATGACTTTCATTTTTTGGGAAGGGTGGTCAAAGAACTCAGCAGAGATCAGAGCTAAAGCCCGGCGGGCATCCTGGGATTTGATCCAGGTCTTTTTAAATCCCTCTGGCTTTTCCCTTTCAGACAAAACAGCCGCAGCTCCTTTTTTAAGGGCATCTGGAATAAAATCAAATCCATTGTGTTTTTCTCCCTTGAGAGCAGCAAATAAAAAACCCGGTTTGATTTTTTGAGAAGAATAAGCAATCCCAGTGATTTTTTGATCCAAGGGTCCGCTAATGTGAAGCCCTGGAATATTCTTACTCAACTCTTTAACGATCATGTTTTTCCTTTATTTACATTTTGAGCTGTGATGATGGGTTGAACATATTCGGCTTTGGGGGGAATTCCCAGGTACCGAAGCGCTTTTACAGCGGTTTCTTTGAATACAGGCGCTGAGACCTGGCCCCCATAATAGAGGCCTTTCGGGTCGTCAATCACAATAATCATGGACAAAGCAGGATCGCCGGCAGGCACAAAACCCATAAAAATAGAAGTGTGAGCCCCAGAGGTATAGCGGCCGGTTTGAGAATCGATTTTTTGAGCGGTCCCTGTTTTTCCAGCTGCTTGATAGGCTTTGATTTGGGCAGACCTGCCTGTGCCTTCGTTCACCACTTTTTTCAGCATATCTTTTAATTGGAGAGCCGTTCTTTCTTCAATGACTCTGTGAGGGATTGGATTTTCTTTTGTTGGGATTGAATCAGGATATTCTCCTTTTTTTATGATAGTGAAAGGGATTTGAACCCCGTTGTTGGCAATGACATTCAAAGCGTTTAAAAGCTGGAGGGCTGTGACAGAAATCTCATATCCTATAGAGAGGGACGGTAATGACAGCCGGCTCCATTTATCCACAGGATGAAGTATACCCACCTGTTCAGCCGGGAGTTCTATGCCGGTTTTTTTGCCGAAACCAAATGATTTTATTTTTTCGTAGAGGAGGCGTTCTCCCACCAGCTGACCTACTTGTATGGTTCCCACATTAGAGGAATGGATAATGACCTCAGGAAAAGAAAGAAGCTCGTACCGATGATGATCATGAAAAGTTTTATTGGCGACTCTAATATAGCCCTTGCTGCAGTCAAAAGTTTCTGAATAAGGAATTTTATTGGATTCAATGGCTGCAGAAAAGGTGACTATTTTAAAGGTGGATCCTGGGTCAAAGACATGATGGATGGCTTTATTTGAAAAGAGCATATGAACATCAGTTAAAGGTTCATTGAGGTCACTTTCAGGATAGCTGGACATAGCCAGGATTTCTCCTGTTCGGGGACTAGAGACAATGATGGTTCCCCAGGCAGCTTTAGAATCAAGCACAGCTCTTTTAAGGTTTTCTGCAGCAATGTACTGGATGGTCTCGTCAATACTGAGAATAAGGTCTTTTCCCGGTTCAGCCTGCTTTAAGATTTGGAAGCTGTATTCTTTTCTTCTTGCGTCCTTATAATTCAGCATGATTCCCTTTTCCCCTCTGAGCAGGGAATTGAATTCGAGTTCGACTCCACTGATTCCTTTTTCAGAAAAATCCACTCTTCCTATCACATGGGAAGCCAGATCTCCATGGGGATAAAAGCGCTTGGATTCCTCAAGCATATGCACGCCTTTGAGGTCCATGCTTCTGAGCAGCTCCTCATTTTCAGGCTCGATTTTTCGTTTTACGTAAATAAAAGGATCGTCATCTTTTATCTGTTCTTTTATGTTCCTGACTTTTTTCCAAGAAATTCCTAAAATTTTTTTAAGCTGGTTGATTCTTTGGAACTGTGTTTCTAAAGGCTCTTCAGCCACGCTGGAGTAAAACACAGAAGCTCTTGGAACACTGCAGGCCAACCGATTTCCATTCCGGTCATAAATAGTCCCTCTCAGGGGTATGATGTCATCCTGGTTTTGGTTTTGTCTTTGGACCTGTCTATTTAGTTCTTTATGGTTTATGATTTGCAGGTCAACCAGACGGAAAGCGATCACTGAAGACCAAAGAACGAAAAGAAAGACCATGAATAGGGTTCTTCTCTTTGTTTTTTTAACTGCATTTGTGTTCATTTGTTTGAATTTCCAAAGTCTTCATATATCAATTGTTTTTCGTCGGGTTCTTTGAGGCCCAGCTTTTGCTTGGCTTTTTTTTCCACTCTGTCAAGAGAGAGCAGAGAGGTCTTTTCAGCTTCTAATGTTTCAACTTTTTTTTGGAGCCGGACCACTTTTTCTTCCAAATCCCTTATGGAATAACCCATTTTTACTGATTCGGCCTGACGCCAAATGTAAAAAGTCAAAATCAGAGTGATCACCACAGTAAACACCACAGCGCGGATGACCGTGTTCTTTTTAAGCTTTTTTCGTACCATTATAGATTCCTTGAAGCCCTCAATTTGGCAGACCTGGATCTGAAATTTGCTTCCACCTCTTTTTTAGTGGGAGTGACCGGTTTTTTGGTCAATATGGTGATTAAAGGAGGATCTAATTTGGAGGAAGCACATTTTTTCATGGTGTGCTTCACAATCCTGTCTTCAAGAGAATGAAAAGATATCACCACGGTGCGGGTGTTTTTGGGAGTCAATTTGAATATTTTTATCAAAAAATTATCTAAATTTTTCAGTTCCTGATTGACTTCTATGCGCAGAGCTTGAAATACCCGTGCTGCGGGATGGGTTTTTCCTTTCTGAGGCCTCCATCTGCATACGTCTTCGGTTAATTTCAGAAGCTGTTTGGTGGTCTTGATTTTCTCTTCTTTTCTTCTCGCATATATCTCCTTGGCTAAAATTTTAGCCTGTTTCAGCTCTCCCAATTCCCTAAATATCTGGGCGAGTTTTTTTTCAGAGCTCTTATTTATGATTTTCGACGCAGTGGTTTTATTGCGCAGATCCATGCGCATATCCAGAGGCCCTTTTTTTTGGTAGCTAAAGCCTCTTTGGGGATCATCAAGCTGAAAAGAAGACAATCCTAAATCCAAAAGAATTCCGCGAACAGATGAAAAATCGATTTTTAATTCAGGAATATATCTGAAATCAGAATGATATAAGGTGACTCTGTCAGCAAAATCCTCGAGATTCTCTTTAGCCTTCATGAGAGATTTTTCGTCGATATCAAATCCTATGATTTGGGCCTCTTTGCTGCGTCTAAGTATCTCTGCTGAGTGTCCTCCGGGCCCTATGGTGCAGTCTAAATAAATACCTTTCCTTTGGATATCCAAATAGGAGATGACTTCCTCCAGAAGAACTGGAATGTGAGCCTGTTTGCTCATTCTTTGTTTTCCTTAAGTTTCAGTTCAGATATTTGGTTGAAGTCTTCGTCGGTTAATGGGTTTTCGTCAATGATTCCCTCGAGACGGTCTTTGTTCCAGATTTCCAGATGGTCGTTAAGTCCCACCACTTCGACTTCAGTTCCCAGACCTGCCTTTTCTTTAAGAGTTTGACTGATCAGCACTCTTCCTTTAGAATCAATTTCGTAATGAGAACCTTTAACATTGACTCGAAGCATGAAACTTCTCACCTGGGGTTTTAATTGGAGAAGGCCTTCATCAGTGATCCCGGTGAGTTTTTCCCAGCGGGGGAGAGGATAAATTTGAACAGATTGATCAGTCAGAGATGTGATAAAAACTTCTTTTCCATATTTTTCCAGTATGGCTTCGTGAAATTTTGCAGGTATTTTGATTCTTCCGCTTTTATCAAAGCGTGCCGTGTAACTTCCGATTAAATAATTTCCCAATTTGTCCCGTTTTGTCCCGTTTTTCTAAAATATATGATAGAAAGGAGGTAATGTCAAGGAAAAATAAGGAAAAATTTATTATTTTTTTACTGAAATTCATTTATGTCCTTATCTTGCTAAAAATTTTTGAAAGGAAGGGCAAGGGATTCATCACCCGTTCGATTCCCCAGCGCGGAATCTCTCTCCCGGTTCGGGCTTCGCTCTCCTCTAAAGAGGAACCATGCCCGCTCAGCCCTCACAGGGGATTCCTCATCCCATGCCCTTTCCCTTTAGGAATCTCGAATTTTGAATATCCTAGAGTCAAATTTGTTTGTATTCGATGTCAATCAAGGAATAAATGAATTTCAGTTAAAAAAAAATATAAGGAGCAGGGTGGGGATTAGGGTTTTTTTTCTTGGAGCAGGGATTTGGCTTTTTTGTAATCTCTCTCATCCACCATAACACTGATTTTTCCAAGTCCGTCGGCTGAAAAGGCATGCACTGATTGAACCACCAATCCCTTTAAAAAAACATCGATCCCCTGGCTTTTGAGAAAGCTTTTCAAGACCTCAGCTTCAACAGGGCCCTGAACTGTTTTTACTTCTATTAGGTTTATGTCCCGGAATTTTTTTTTGATTTTGTTTTTCATGAAAAGTTTCTTTTCATCTTAAAGTTTTTTTTTGCTTGAAATAATCGGTTAAGATTAGTTTATGGTCAAAGGCCAGAGGAAAATCGATTTCTTCTTCTGTAAAAACACCGATTTCTTTGGCATCATCACAGGCTTTAGGAGTTCCATGGGCCGAGGCCACAAATACAGTGGATATGGTGTGTTTTCTGGGATCTCTCTTTGGATCTGAATAAGTGTGCATCTGGTATTTAAGATTGACCTCCAGAGAGGTTTCTTCTTTAGCTTCCCGGACCGCTGCCTGTTCAAGCGATTCTCCGTAATCAACAAAACCTCCGGGAATGGCCCATCCATAGGGAGGGTTCTTTCTTTTGATAAGAACAATCCCTTGTTTGTCATCACTGTTATTCATCTCTATGATGATATCCACAGTGGGGATAGGATTTCTGTGTTTCTTCATTTTCCTGACCTATTCATAAAAAAATGGCGAT
>JAWLEN010000166.1:0-3774 GCA_041686095.1 Candidatus Aminicenantota bacterium | reverse complement strand
CTTCAATAAAGGATACAATTCGCATGGTTCCTCCGCATCCACTCCCCCCATTCTTCCCGGCGCTTGGCATGACAAGAGGGGCAGAAATGGCTCAAAATAGCAGAAGAAAAAATTCGCATCCTTATTCATACTTTAGAGATTCTACCGGATTTTTCGAAGCAGCCTTTATGGACTGGTAGCTCACTGTAAAAAGGGCTATGAGCAAAGCGATAATCCCCGCTCCGAAAAAACATCCATTCCGAACAAGCCCAGACAGGATACAAAAATCGCCAAAAAAGTAAAATAATTGAAAATTTGACCCAGCCGACTGAAAAACAGTATTATTACTATTGACGAAAATTTTGTGAAAAAGGTTGCCGGATCTTAAAAAAAAGAGACTTCTATTTTTATGCTGAAGCCAATATTAGAGTTCTAAAGAAAAACCTCACTCCACCACAAACTTATAAGAATGTTCTAAAAAGGTCTTTTTATAGTTATCTTTGATGGTGAATTTGAAAGTGTATTTGCCTGGAGGGATATCTGTGACACGATTTGTTATATAAAAAGGAATCACCGGACTCACAAAACCCTTTTGATATTCCACCCAGTTGTTTTGTTGGAAGATCACGTCTCCATTTTCATTGACAATAGAGGCGTCCTCAGATACCCAAATTTGATACTCGCTTCCTTCTTTCTTGATCTGATACCCAGCTGGCTCAATGTAAAGCAGGAAAGGATCCCCGGATTTTAGAGTGTTGCCATCTCTTTTTACAAAATCTCTGTAGCCATTGATCTCTTTACAGAGAAACAATTGGTCTATGCTCAGCTCTTCCCCGCTTTTTATCATCATCATGGCTTCAGCCAATAGAGCCACCGCTTCACGAGTGTCTCCCCTTTTAAACTGGCTTAAAGCTTCGAGAATAGTCTTTTCCACCTCTTCCTGCTGAATCCCAGAAGTCATCAGCGCAGACCCGTTATTTGGTTCATCAGAATTTCCCTCTGCTTTGAATAGAGAAGGAAACAGAACAAGCGATAAAGCTAGACTTAATATCAATAGTCCCCTTTTCAATGCGGTCCTCCTTAAAATAAATTTAGTGGGCCATCTAAAACATCCACTCTTTCTATATGGATAAGAATATAAATTAAATAAAAAAGAGTCAACCAATACTACTTTCTAAATCAATAAATTTATTTCTTTATATGAATGTTTCTGATATATTATATATCATGATTCTTACCTAAAAGGAGGTTTGTATGTCACAAAAACGCGTTTTTTCGATTTTCCTAACCGTTTTTCTGGTCTTTTTTCTGGTAGGAGGAATGTCTTTTTCTTCCTCTTCGGCCAAAAAAGCAACGACACAGGAGGTCATAAAGAACACAGATCCTGGGCTTCGCTTTGAGTGGTTTTCCAAACATCTGGAGATGAAGGAAAACTCAAAATTCAAGGACCTCAAATGGTGGCCTATCGGCCCCACCAATATAAGCGGTCGCTGCACGGATATTGCTGTGGTACAGCCCAAGGGAGAAAACTACACCATCTATGTGGCCACTGCTTCTGGAGGGGTTTGGAAGACTGTTAATGAGGCAACAACCTGGGAACCCCTATTCGAGAACCAGGCTACAGCTTCAATTGGAGATATCGCTCTTGACCCCACAAATCCCGATGTTTTATGGGTGGGTAGTGGAGAAGCTAATATCTTCCGCAGTTCTCAAAATGGAGCCGGGATGTACAAGTCTCTAGACGGTGGAAAAACCTGGAAGCACATGGGATTAGCGGATACTCTCACCATTGCCCGGATTGTTATTCATCCTGAGGATTCAGATGTGGTCTATGCGGCGGCTTCAGGACACGAATGGACTGACAATGAGGAAAGAGGGGTTTATAAAACCACAGACGGAGGCCAAACGTGGGAAAAAATACTGTATAAAGGACCCCGAACCGGCGCCATTGACCTGGCTATGGACCCTGAGAATCCAGACACCTTATATGCAGCGCTCTGGCAGAGAATTCGCCTTAAATGGAATGATCCCCGAAACCTTGAGGGATATGACCAAAGCGGCCTATACAAGACCACAGACGGAGGCCAGACCTGGAATCCCATAAACAACGGTCTCCCCGAGGCTGAAGATCGGGGAAGAATCGGATTGGATGTGTGTCTCAGCCAGCCAAACACTCTGTACGCCCTGGTTGACAACTATGAAATCTCCAGAGAACTAACCCAAGAAGAAAAAGCAGATCCCTACACACGTAATTTAGAAGGCATTATAAAAGGAGCCACGGTATATCGCTCTGACGACAAGGGAGAAACCTGGGTGCAGGCCAGCGGACAGACCGAACAGATGAAAGCTTTCATGATGCGCCATTCCGGAACTTACGGCTGGGTTTTCGGTCAAATCAGAGTGGACCCCAACGACCCAGACAGAGTCTATATCATGGGTGTTCCTATGAGTGTATCAACAGACGGAGGAAAAACATTTCAGAGAATTGCCCAAAATGTCCACGGAGACCATCACGGCATGTGGATAGATCCTGACAACTCCAACTACATCATCAATGTCAATGACGGCGGCATTGCTATCTCCTATGACAAAGGAGAAAACTGGAGGACCTTCACAAATAATCTGCCTGTGTGTCAATTTTTTAATGTCTCCTATGATATGGCTGAACCTTTCCATGTCTACGGCTCCATGCAGGACCATGGAAGTTTTCGAGCAGAGGTCAGTCAAAGAACAGATTTCAGAGGCAACAAACTGGAAGGATTTCAGGCTCAAGAATGGGAGGGGTCTCCAGGTGGCGAAGGTTCCACTCATGCCATTGATCCCAACAATCCCAACATCGTTTATTCAGCGGGATTCTATGGACACATCACACGGACCAACCTCAAGACCGGAGAGCGCAAAAACATCTATCCCCCTCAGACAAAGGACATCGACCTTCTCCGCGGCCAGTGGCTGGCCCCCATTATTCTTTCCCCCAGCCATCCGGAAACCGTCTACCTTGGACTCCAGTATTTATACCGCTCCCGGTTCCAGGGAGATGTGTGGGAACGAATCAGTCCGGACCTGAGTTACAGCATAGAAGAAGAACTGGGTGATATTCCTTATCAGACCATCTTTGCCATCTCTGAATCCCCCTTCAATCCGGATCTCATCTATGCGGGCACAGATGACGGAAAAGTATGGGTCACTCATAACAGAGGAAAAACCTGGACTGAAATCATGGAAGGACTTCCTTATAGAAAGTGGGTGAGCCGACTGGTAGCTTCTCAGCATGATCATTCAGCAGTCTATATGACTCAGAACGGAAAAAGGGAAGATGACTTCAAATCCTATGTATGGATGTCTGACGATTATGGAAAAACATGGAAAGACATATCTTCTGGAATCCCCCTTGGACCCGTAAATGTGATCCGCGAAGATCCCATCAATGAAAACATCCTGTATGTAGGAACAGATGTAGGTGTTTATGTTTCTAAAGATAAAGGAGAAACCTGGAGTGTTTTAGGCAGCAACCTGCCCACAGTGTATGCCCAGGACCTCATCATTCATCCCAGAGACAATATCATTGTGGTGGCCACTCACGGACGTGGAATGTGGGCTATGGATGCTGAACCCGTGAACGGAGGAAGACGCATGCCCCGCTGGATGTACTGATTTTAAAAAGAAACAAAAAGCCTGGGAGCTTAGATAGCTCTCAGGCTTTTTTTATAGCAGACATTGATTACTCACATTAAATGTGTTCTATGATAATGAATGAATATTAACCTGGAATATTCACAAGCTGAGGTTGCAGTA
>JAWLEN010000165.1:0-3869 GCA_041686095.1 Candidatus Aminicenantota bacterium | reverse complement strand
TGAATAGGCCAGGCAAGAATGGATGACAAAAGCAACCGCAAATTATTAAGGTCTACTTTTGCTGTCTCTATCCCTACTTTATTAAGCCGGATACTCGGATACTTAAGGGATATGATCCAAGCCTTTTTTCTTGGCACAGGTATGAGCGCTGATGCTTTTACCATTGCCTACATCATTCCAAATCTATTGAGACGACTGACTGCGGAAGGGGCTATGACTTCTGCTTTTATTCCTGTCTTTTCTAAATTAAAAAAAGAGGAGAAGAGAGAAAAGCTGTGGAGATTCGCCAATATATTTTTCTTTGACTTGACATTGGTCATGGCTGTACTGGTTGTGCTGGGCATTGTTTTATCTCCCCTCTTGGTGAAGCTCATTGCTTTTGGATTTAAGGATGTCCCCGGAAAGTTAGAGCTGACCATAGTACTGACCCGAATAATGTTTCCCTATATATTTTTGGTAAGTCTAGCCGCTCTGGCAATGGCGATTTTGAACTCTTTTCATAAATTTTTTGTGCCTGCTTTAACTCCTGTTTTGTTTAATATAGCTGTCATCACAGCCGCTGCTTTATTTGCAGCCCAGAGCCAAGAACCAGCTTTTGTTTTTGCTGTAGGAGTGGTGGCGGGAGGAGCGGTGCAGCTGGCATTTCAGGTTCCTTTTTTATGGAAGAGAGGCATGCGGTTCAGGCCTCTTCTCTCATTCAGACACCCGGCGGTCCGCCAGGTGGCCAAGTTGATGATTCCGGGGATTTTTGGAGCAGGTATTCATCAGATAAATTTTGCTTTAAGCCGAATGATCGCCTCTACCCTGGAGGGAGGGAGTGTCTCTTCACTTTATTATTCCTCCAGAGTTCAGGAATTCACACTGGGTCTTTTTTCCATCGCTCTTTCCATTGCTCTTTTACCTACCTTCTCTGATTTAGCTGCGTCAGAAGATTATTCAGGCATGAAAAGGACACTTTCTTTTTCTCTGAGAGCGATCTATTTTATAACCATTCCAGCCATGGTGGGCTTGTTTGTACTCAGCCGACCCATTATACATATTCTTTATCAGAGAGGAGAATTTGATGCCCGGTCTACAGCTATGACGGCTTCATGCCTCCTGTTTTTTTCCATCAGCATTCCTTTTATTTCTGGAGTCAAGATCACAGCCCCTGCTTTTTATTCTTTAAAAGATACCAAAACGCCTGCTGTGGTGGCATTTTTTGTTATGATTATCTACGTCTCTTTATCCATTATCCTGATGGGTCCTATGCAGGTGGGAGGGATCGCCCTGGCCTTATCTATTTCTTCTGTTTTTAATTTTATAGCTCTGTATTATCTTTTGGAAAAAAAGATAGGGAAACTAGAAAAAAAGAAAGTCATCGTGTCTGCTGTGAAGTCTTTCACTGCGGCTGTGATAATGGGTTTTTCCGTATGGGGATTTTTTAAGTCTTTTTCCTTTTATGAAATGAATTTTTTAAATAAACTGATTGTTTTAGCAGGAACCATTTTGATTGGTCTGGGGGTCTATGTTATTTTAGGTTTATTGTTTAACAAAGAAGAGCTGAAGGCATTCAGATTGCTCTTATTCAAGAAAAAGATCAATGAGATAAAGGAGTCAGAGTGAAGATAGTCCTGCAAAGAGTCAAAAAGGCTCATGTTGAGGTTGAGGGAAAAATTACAGGAGATATTAAAAAAGGATTCTGTCTTTTAGTGGGGATCGAAAAAGGGGACACAGAGAGAGATGCGGTATACCTGGCTGATAAGATTTCAGGATTAAGAGTGTTCTCTGACCAGGATGGAAAAATGAATTTGTCCATTCAGGAAACAGGCGGAGAAATTCTGGCTGTATCACAGTTTACTCTGGCAGGTTCGGTTAAAAAAGGCCGAAGACCCAGTTTTGATAGTGCAGAAAAACCAGATCAGGCTGAAAAATTATTTCAGTTTTTTGTGGCTCAACTGCGGGAAAGAAATATTCACACAGAGACTGGAATTTTTGGGGCGATGATGGATGTCTATCTAGTCAATGACGGTCCTGTCACCTTTATCATTTCCAGTTAAACCAGCTCTAGGATATGACCCATCTTTTCTTTTTTTGTCTTCAAGTACTTAAGATTATTATCATTAGGGGGGACCTCAATAGGCACTCTTTCCGCTATTTCAAGGCCATAACCCGATAGGCCAATAAATTTCCTGGGATTATTGGTGATGAGCCTCAGTTTGGTAATCCCCAGGGATACAAGTATTTGAGCTCCAATTCCATAGTCTCTCTGATCAGGTTTGAATCCCAGCTTTCGATTGGCTTCAACCGTATCTTCTCCCTTTTCCTGTATGGCGTAAGCCTTTATTTTATTGACCAGCCCTATTCCTCTTCCTTCGTGGTCCATCATGTATAGAATAACACCTCTCCCCTCTTTTTCAATCATTTTCATAGAGAGAATGAGCTGTTCGCCGCAGTCGCATCGTTGGGAATGAAAGGTGTCTCCCGTAAGGCATTGAGAATGGGCCCGAACAAAGGTGGGTTCATCTTTTTTTATTTCCCCCTTTACCAGGGCTACATGATGTTCATTATAGATAGTATCTTCAAATATCATTATTTTAAAATGACCGTACTTTGTGGGGAGATCTGCTTCTTCTATTTTTTTGACAAGGATCTCATTCTGCATCCTGTATTTTATCAGTTCTTCAATGGTCAAGATGGGAATATCAAAAGTCTGGCTGAATTTTTCGAGCTCTTCTCTTCTGGCCATTGTTCCGTCTTCATTCATGATTTCACAAATCACACCTGCAGGAGTCAGTCCAGCTAAGCGGGCTAAATCCACAGAAGCCTCGGTTTGCCCCGCTCTTTTCAACACTCCTCCTTCTTGAGCCTGGAGAGGGAAAATATGTCCGGGGCGCACCAGATCAGATGGTTCTGATTTAGGGGCTATAGCAGTGAGGATTGTCTTGGCTCTATCATAAGCGGATATTCCTGTGGTGATGCCGTCTTTGGCATCGATAGATACGGTAAAGGCTGTGTTAAAGGGAGCTGTGTTGTATTTGACCATAAGAGGAAGGTCTAGTTTTCTGATTCTGTCTTTAGTGAGAGACAGACAAATCAATCCTCTCCCATGTTTTGCCATAAAGTTAATGATATCGGGCGTGACTTTTTCAGCCGCGCAGGTGAGATCTCCTTCATTCTCTCTGTCTTCATCATCTACAATAATGATGAGTTTGCCTTCTTTTATGGTTTTTATGGCTTTGGATACCGAAGCAACCGCTGTTTTTTTTTGCATCTATTTAAATCCTTAGTCTGTTTTCGTCTCTGATTTAACTGTGTAATTATACACATATTTGCCAATAATGTCACACTCAAGGTTGACTTCACTTCCAATTTTCAGGTCTGATAAATTGGTGTCTTCTAAAGTGATAGGAATGATTTCAATATCTAAGTAATTGTTTTGAATAGAAGCAATGGTGAGGCTGACCCCATCCACAGCCACCGAGCCTTTGGGAATGAAGTACGGTCTTAATTCAGGAGGGAATTTTAAAGATATTCTTTTCCCCTTTCTCCTTGTTTCCACCTTAATGACTTTTCCCTTATCATCGATATGACCGGTCACTAGATGACCGCTCAAAGGATCTTGAAGGGTCAAGGGAAGCTCCAAATTCAAGCGGTCCCCCCTGTGCAGAGAGCCTAAGGTTGTTTTTGTCAGAGTTTCTGGAGATAGATTAAAGGTGAGCATATCTTTTTTCTTTTTGACAAGGCTCAGACAAACACCATTCGCAGAAAGGCTGCCTCCTATATTAATATCAGGAGCCACGGTTGGCGCTTGAATGGTCATCTCTTGTTTTCCTAAAGCGTAAGCTCTAAACCGGCCTGTGTTTTTTATGATTCCTGTAAACATGATT
>JAWLEN010000052.1:0-17101 GCA_041686095.1 Candidatus Aminicenantota bacterium | reverse complement strand
GAAAAAGCCAAAGGACTGAAGCTTGTCCAGGTCGACACCACGGGACTCCAAGTCATTGAAGATGAAAATGTGATGCGGATCAGCGTGAGTTCTTTCAAACAGACAGTGGACATCTCTATCAGGGTACCTTATTCCACTTCTCTCAGCATCAGCGCGTATGACAAGGGAGATGTGAAGGTTGAAAACGTGAATGGTGAAATCGAGGTCAGCAATCACCAAGGAAACCTCAATTTAATAGGAATCAGCAACGCTGTGGTGGCTCACACCTATGACGGAGAGATCAAGGCTGTGTTCAAGAGTGTATCTCCGGACCTTCCCATGTCGTTCACTTCCTGGAAAGGGGATATTGATGTGACCCTTCCTTCCAGCACCAAAGCCAACCTCAAAATGAAGTCATACCGGGGTGAAGTTTATACTGATTTTGACCTTCAGATCGTCAAAAATCCGGGTGAAGGATTTGATTTTGATTCGGATAAGCTGAAAAATCTCAAGAGAGAAAATTTAAGGAGATGGTTTTATGTCACTCCTCCCAATCCACCTGATCCTCCGGAAACCGTGGATGTGGTGATTTCTGAAAAACTCAAAGAAGAAATAAAAGAAAGGATTGCTGTCAGGGCCAAAGATGTAAGAAATGTGTCTACCGGAGATGTTTATGAATTCTCTTTCAACCGGTACATCTACGCCAGGATCAACGGCGGCGGGCCGGTTTATGTGTTCAACAACAATGGCGGAGACATCCTGCTGAGAAAAGCCAAATAACCTCGAGTTGTAAGTAATCCTGGCTAGATAGGACAGATTTTAAAAGGCAGCCTCAGAAAGAGGGGCTGCCTTTTTTTTTATCACATGTTCGACCGTGTATTTTCCCCAGGAAAAGGTAACCATAACCGCAGCTAGGTTTCCGATAACGATTCCCCACCATACACCAATAAGCCCCAACCCAAATGTGATTCCCAGAAGATAGCAGAGGGGAAGCTGCAGAATGATGGTGCGCAGCAGAGTCACGATCAGAGAACGGGTTCCTTTTCCAATGCCCCGGAACATAGCTGAAGTGAGCATACCCAGAGGAACCGCCGGGTAAAATATGGCTGTGATCCTGAGAAACGTGATCAGATCGTCTTGGATGCGGGAAGCTTGTTTGGAATAGCTGAATATGTAGCTCAGCTGTCCGGCAAATAAAGCCACCAGAGCCCCCACTGTGAGCTCAATGAACACTCCGATTTTAATTGCATACAAAAAAGCGGTTTTTAATTTCTGTTTGTTTCTGGCTCCAAAAGCAGCTCCTGTCACAGAGACCACACCTGTGGCCATTCCGATTAGAGGGATGGTCCCCAGCATCACAATGCGCCATCCGCTGGTGAACACAGCCACTCCGTCTGTTCCTCCGGCTTCAATCACCACCACATTCAGCACAATCATGGCTGCAGACATAGAAAGCTGGGCTAAAGAAGAGGGAAAACCCACAGAAAGGATTTCTCTAAGGATTCCCATATTGAACTTGAAGTCATGAAAAGTGATCCGAAGGTAGGTCTTTTTTTGAATAAAAAGCCAGTAGAAAAATAGAACCGCAGATATAGTGATGGAGATCAGAGTAGCCCAGGCAGCTCCCACCACTCCCAAATTGAAACCATAGATGAATAAAGGATCCAGCACAATGTTCAGGCAGGAACCCAGAGCCAATCCATACATGGCTTTCTTGGCAGCTCCTTCTCCCCTGAGGAGCGCATTTGCGATGTGAGAAAAAACAAGGATAAATGTGCCCGCAAAAAGCACCCGTGCATAATTAGCAGCCATGCGCCCCACTTCTCCGTTTCCGGATAGAGAGCGGAAAAGACTCCCGGTAAAAGGAAGAGCCGAAAGACTGATCACCAGCGCAAGCCCTATGGCAAAGACAATGGTGTGAGCCGCTGTGTTTTCAGCGGCCTTTTTATTTCGTTCCCCGATTCTACGGGAAACCGCAGAACTTCCTCCCACTCCGATTCCAGCTCCCAGGGCTACAATGATCATAAAAAACGGAAAGAACAGCCCCACAGCCGCCAGCTGATCAGCTCCCAGACCTGCCACCCAGATTCCGTCAGCAATGTTGTACACAGCCTGGAGAAGCATGGCCAGCATCATGGGCGCTGAAAGCTTGAGGATGGCTTTTTTGGGGTCGCCCAAAAGGATTTTTACCCCTTTGGTCATATTTTTATCAGTTTCCATGATGGCTTCTTCTGCGCATTTAATTTTGGCGCTGGTTGATTGAATTTTTTATATAAGTGAGTAAATATACATGAGATACAATAAAATTTAAAGTCAATTGTGTGTTTTATAGATTATTTTGTTATGACAATCTTGCTTTTTGTTTGGGAAGGGATTATATTAAAAACAAGAATGAGAGACTCAATAAGGGGATCTCAAATATGACCGAACCAAAAAAGCTCAAAAGTGAGCTTCAAAAAAGCCGGGAAAAGTATAAGCACCTGTTTGAAAACATCAAAGCCGGCATTGTCATCCATGCTCGAGACGGCTCCATCATCGAAGCCAATCCTGAAGCAGAGAAAGCTCTCGGTCTCCCTGAGGAAGAGTTGAAGAAAAAGGATATGAATTATTGGGAAGGGAAGATATTCAAAGAGAATGGTGAACCTATGAAAACTTCAGAGTTTCCTGTTTCCAGAGTTTTTAATTCAGGGAAACCAGATGAAGGGGCAATCATTGGCATATCTTCTCCTAAACACAAAGAGATCAAATGGTATATCCAAAATGCTACCCCTCACTTTGATAAAAAGGGAAATGTAGACAGAGTTATGACTACCTTTATTGAAATCACCAAACAGATAGAAACAGAAAACGAGCTTAAAAGGTCAGAACAAAAATACCGCAGTTTTTTTCAAACCTCAAGGGATGCAGTCTTCATCACGACCGATGACGGACGCTGGATCGACATGAATGATGCAGCTGTGAAGCTTTTCGGGTATAAGAGCAAGAGGGAACTTCAAAAAATCAGGATTCCTGACCTCTATGAAAATTCAGAAGTGAGAAAGCGCCACCTTGAGGTTATAGAAAAACAGGGATTCACCAAGGATTTTGCGGTCAATTTGAAGAGAAAAGACGGCCGAATCATCAATACATTGATCACATCCGTTGTGGTCAAGAAAAAAAAGGGAGAAGCCACTGTTTATCAAGGGATCATAAAAGACATAACCCAGAGAAAAAAAACTGAAGAAAAGATGAAAAAATCCCTTAAAGAAAAAGAAGTGATGCTGAGAGAGATCCATCACAGGGTCAAAAACAATCTGCAGATAGTGACAAGTCTGCTCAGACTTCAATCACAGTTTTTAAGAGATAAGGAAGCGAAACAAGCTTTCAGGGAGAGTCAGAACCGAATCTATTCTATGGCTCTGATTCATGAGAAGCTCTATAAGTCTCAAGATTTAGCTAGAATCAATTTAGGTCATTATATCCAAAGTTTTGTCACCCATCTTTTTCATGCTTATGAAGTGGATACTTCCCAAATAAAAATGTTGATGGATACTGAGGATGTTCAGGTCGACATCAACACAGCCATACCCTGTGGTTTGATTCTGAATGAACTGGTTTCGAATGCTTTAAAGCATGCTTTTCCTTCAGGTCAAAGAGGGGAAGTCAATGTAAGGCTAAGCAAAAATAAAGAGGGAAAAATAAATCTTACAGTTAAAGACAATGGCAGGGGACTGCCGCGTGAGGTAAATCTGCACAACCCTAAATCTTTGGGGCTGCAGCTCATAAAAGATTTAACCAAACAGTTAAATGGAGAAGTGAAGGTTCAGAAGACCAAAGGATCAAAATTCACAGTAACTTTCTGAAGGCGGTTTAATCCCTATTTAGTCCTTAAATGTGATTTTAAAAGCAGTGCCTTTGTCCCTTAAAAGATCGACTTTTCCGTTTATTTGTGAGACCAGAGAGTTGACTAAATCCATCCCCATGGAATCAGCTTTTCTGAAATCCAAGTCTTTGGGAAATCCAATACCGTTGTCGCTTATGGTCAGATGATAAGTTTTCCCTTTTTTATTAAACTTGATTTTTATCTCACCCTTTTTGTTTTTGGGGAAGGCATGTTTCAAGGCATTGGCTAAAAGCTCGTTGGTGATAAGCCCCAGAGGCACGGCTTTGGTGATATCAAGGAAAATGTTCTCAATTTCTTTTTTTAATTCAATATTTTGTGATAATTCTCCGTAATAGCTCATCAGATGCACAGCCATTCGTTCGATATATTTGCTGAAATCGATTCCAGTCAAGTCTTCTGACCGATAAAGTCTTTCATGAACTATGGCCATGGACATGACCCGGTTTCGAGTGTCTTTAAACATTTCCTGTGCTTTGGGATCCTTAATCCGCCTGGCTTGAATGTTGATCAGGCTGGATATGACCTGCATGTTGTTTTTCACTCTGTGGTGGATTTCCTTTAAAAGGACTTCTTTTTCCTTTAGGGATTTTTTTATTTTTTTCTCTGCATTTTTACTGTCTGTGATGTCTTTCAGTAAACCTGTGATTCTTTTTGATTCCGGGTTGTAAGTGGAACTCACTTCCAGTACCTTATCCTTGAAATTTATTTCAAAAGGACGGATTTTCCTGCCTTTTAATATATCTATCATGATAGGGAGGATCTGTTTGGCGTTTTTCAGAGAGAGGAATTTCCTGGTTAGAGTGATCAAGTTCTTTCCCGTGATTTCTTGTGAGGGAATTCCAGTTATTTCTTCTAAAGCTTTGTTGACTTCAATCACCTTTCCGCCCAATGAGGAATAAGCAATTCCGATATCAGCGGTCTCAAAAATGTCCCTGAAGCAACTCTCTTTTACTCGAAGGGCTGCTTCTGCTTTTTTCCGCTCTATGATGCTGCTCAAGAGGCTGCTGAATGTAGTGATTAAATCTCTTTCCTCCTTGAGAAAAGGGCCATTGTCCAGTTCAGGCTTTTCTTCTAAAAGGCAGACCTCTACAGAACCCAATTTTTTTCCGGCCACTTTTATATCTTCACTCTGACTCCATTTGGTCTTTTTGAATTTTCTGGTTTCGTATTGTTTGTTTTCCACAACAATTCGAGCACAGGTTATGTCAGAATAATGCCAGGCAGAAGGGATAAGCTCCACAGACTTTTGAAGCAACTCTTCCAGAGATAAATCAACTCTGGTACTGAGCTTTGAAACTTCATAAAGAAAGCTAAGCTCTTTGTTTCGTTCTCTAAGGTCATGAAAAAGTTTTTCTATTTCTTGATTGAGCTTTTCTTTGGTTTTATTTTTTTTGGACATATTTATTTGGAAAGGAAAATTTTCTACTGAATCTATAATAAAAATAAGAAGAATTAAAGTCAATCAAAAACAGTGCCACAATACCTATCTGCAAGGATCATCAAAGGTCGCCGCGGTCAACTGCTTATGCAGGGCTGCTTACAGAAATTGTGACAAACCACGTAAAGTCTTCCTCTCGTTAAATGACAAAGCTGAATTTTTCATCTGTGAGTGCTGCTGTGTGTTTATTCAGGGATTAAAAATATTCGGAATATCCATTGATTCTGAAAAAAAAATGAGGACTTGTCATGACAGAATAAAGACGGATATTATTAGAGTTGATATTTGAAACAAAAAAAGACTAGGATATGATATAAGATCGGAGAGGAGAGAAAAGGATGGAGCAAAAAGGCGGCTTGCCTCATGTTTTGTTTTTAACCCTAATACTAGCCCTCTTATTCTGGATTCCTATTCCTGGAGTAAGAGAATTCATGGGATTCAAGAAATTTCTCTATTTCCTTTTGATTGGTTTTTTAGATGCAGTGGTCTTGTCTTATCTGGTACTTTATTCTAAATGGAGTGGATGGAAGCTGATAGGAGCGGTTTTTATCTTATTTTACGGGGTCATGACCTTCATGAGTCAAATTGAGACTGTGGTCTTTCTCAACTATCTCCAGGAAATCGTCACCAGAGGGGAAATTCCCAGATTGTTTATAGAAGGCATTATCATTGCCGGAGTATTTTCGCCCCTAGGGGTTTTTGTCTACGGCAGAAACAAAAAAGAAAGCCTGATAGTCCTAAAAAAAGCATCTCAATCTCCTCTCACATTGGTTTGGAAATTTTTGTTAGTGGGAGTTGTTTATATGTTTGTTTATCTCCTTTTCGGAGCTTTTGTTTTCAAGCCCCTTGCCGGAGAAGCCTTTAACCAATTCTATGGCAGCATACAGCTCCCAGCTTGGATACTTCCTTTTCAGATATTAAGGGGAGTTCTTTGGGGATTCATGGCTTTTTTGGTCCTAAAAATGATGAGAGAATGGAAAAGGGCAAGATTAATGACAGCTCTTCTTTTTTCAGTCATTATGGGAACGCTTCTCTTAGCCCCCAATCCTTATATGCCGGATAAAATACGGTTGGCCCATTTTGTGGAAGTGTCAGTCTCGAATTTTATTTTTGGCTGGATTGCGGTGACTATCCTGGCAAAAAAGAAATAAAGGAACCTATCAAAATAACAATTGAATAATTGATAAAGGCTCGGGAAAAATCATTTAAAAATCCCGATGTTGTTTTAATTGTTAGAGGAGGCGCTGTTATGATTAGAAAAATTCAATATATTCCACTTATTTTTATGATTGGATTATTTTTGATAGCAGTCAGTTGTACAGATGATAATAAATTTATCAGTGAGAATAACTATCCTCCAGACATTGATCAGTATGAATTCCTGAGGTTTTCCGGGGGACAGGAGATTGTCTCTCCTGACCAGGTGGTCCACGCAGATAACAATTGGGAGATTTTATTATCCTGTCTGGAAGCCAAAACAAAAAAAGAATTAAAAAAAGAAAACATCAAATTTACCGACAGCCAGTTAATGCTTCTTCAAGCTATGAGATTTATTGATTGTGATGACGAGACCATTAAAACCACACTGCCCATTCTCGGCGCCAAAGAAAAGCAGTTTCTCATTCCATATCTCCGCCAATTAGCCCAGGATATGACGCCTCTTCTCAGCGATGACATCCTTCAGCTTAAAGAAATTTTGATCAGCCAGGGATTTCCGGAACATGTGTTCAGTATGATCTTTTCCGGGGTTGTGGACGGTATGGTCTGGTTTCCTTTCAGGGCTCAAGGATGGATCAGTGAGTTTGCTTTATCCGAGAAAAGGCCTCTTTTTGACGGAGTGTACTGGGCTTACACGCCCAAAAGAGATTTCAGAGGAGGATCCAATATTGCCATTGGTGAAAAGACACTGGTGGTGCTCAACTGGAGCGACGGTCCGCAGGAAAAGATCCAGAAGATATTTCACTGGGAAAATCTTTATTCCCTGCAGGAACAGCTGGATCAGCACGGGCTTATCGTTGAACAGGACCTGATAGACCAACTGCTGCCTTACCGAGTCGTGGATGAAGAGGGCCGCATGACCGTTCCTGTGATTGAAATGAAAAGGGATGACCCTTTATTTCAGATATGTCAGTCCATGGCTGCAAACATAGTGGGATTCATGAACCAAAATCTGGACCTGGAAGCGCTTCAGAAAGAATACAGCCTGCCTGACAAAGAAGCAGCCTTTGTGGTAACCTATCACGAGTGGATGTGGGAGTTTATGGAATACATCACTGAAATCGGGCTCATTGATAAGCCTCTGGCGTTTGAGCAGCCTGAGCTGGCTGAAAAAAAGGATATCGGTAAGTTATTGTTTGTGATCAAAGGATCGATTTCATCCCTGGAACCATGAGACGGACTCTTCAATTTTTCATCATCTCCAGTATTTTGTCTACGGGAAGCGCTTCCAGCACTCTGCCGTCTTTACCCTTCATGGTCTCTGCCTTGAAAAGAGAGTTCAGAATAGCCTCTTCACAGGCTTCTGCCGCAGCCAGAAAAAGCGGAGACATCATCCGGTTGGGAACCACTTCATATTTTTCAAGGCTTCTAGATCCATAGGGAATCCTGACTTCCTGGGCTGTTGAAAAGGCAACAGCATAGTCGCCGCTTCCGTTTGAATAGAATCCTCCAGTGCGGGCAATTCCCAGAAGCGCTCTCTTGGCAAGGCGCTTGAGATTGCGCCCTAAAAGAGGAGCATCAGTAGCCACCACCACCATGCAGGAGCCTTCTTTCTCTGGTTCCAGAAACCGGCTGTAGGAATAATTCCCCAATTCTTTACCGGCTGGAAAGCCGTTTATATTCAGCACCCCGCCGTGGTTGGTCTGCACCAGAACGCCCACTGTGTAGCCGCCCAGCTCAGAAGGGAGCTTTCTGGAAGAAGTCCCAATGCCCCCCTTAAACCCGAAGCAGGCAGTTCCTGTGCCAGCTCCCACACATCCTTCCTCCACCGGGCCGGAACCTGCTTTTTCAATGGCGCTCAGCACATGTTTCTTTGTTACATGCCTTCCTCTTATGTCATTGAGATACCCGTCATTGGTCTCTCCCACTACCGGATTCACAGAACCCACTCTCTCATTACCCGGATAAGAGAGAACATAATCGATCACTGCATCCGCAGCTGTGGGCACACTCAATGTGTTGGTGAGCACAACGGGTGTTTCCAGAGATCCCAGCTCCTCTACCTGGGTGGTTCCTGTGAGCTTGCCGAATCCATTGGCTGCGTGCACAGCTCCAGGTACTTTATCCTGAAACACATTGCCTCCATGAGGCAGAATCACAGTCACGCCTGTTCTTATATCCTCTCCCTTAATCAGAGTAGTATGCCCCACGCGAACTCCCTTCACATCAGTGATGGCATTCCATGGGCCCGGTTTGAATACGCCCACTTCGATCCCGGCTTCTCTCACTCTAGGTCTCTCATTCCCCCATAAAAGAGATATAACCAATAATAAGCAGCAAAAAACAGGAACTGATTTTTTCATTTTTCGGCTCCTTGGGAAGTCATTAAACCTCATGTTATTTTATGGAAAAGAAAAAATCAATATGAGTGTTTTTTTCTTTATTTTATTAAAATGGACTGGATAGTGAGAAATTTAGAGAAGAACTGCGTCCTATGAATTGCCTGAAAAAAGAGAGAAGGAATGGTTTGTTTATGAGTGTCTCCTTTAGTGAATGGGGTGCTGGCTGTAAGGGGAATATAAGCAAAAGGGGGTAATAAGAGGGGAATCCATGTCCAGCCAGCACAACATGAATCAAATGCATTATAACATATTCTATAAAGGATTTATAGAGAGTTTCAATTTTTTTTTAATTTTTTTTGTAAAAAGCAGAGAGAACTTGACATCATAAAATGATTCATAATAGATTTTATGTGCCTATGGGTTATTTGAGAGGGTTTGTCATATTTCTATTGTTTTTTGTTTTTTTAAGTTCCCCAACAGCACCCTATCCAAATATTCTTTTCAGCCCGGATAATAAAAATATCATCCAATACAATTGGCTGGATATTGTTTTTAGACAGGCCAAAACCTATTATAAGAACGGGAGGTATGAGCAGGCCCTCAAGGCATTTCAGACCGCTTCGGTCTTTGCTGAGCACAGAAATGAGGAAAGGAGTTATTTGGAATGCAGGTTCTATGTGGCGCTTTGTCACTGGGGTCAAAGCAGAACTGAAGATTCTTATCAAGAATTTTCGCGGTTATTAGATAGAATGGCCGTAAATGGCATAACAAATAAGCAGGATGAAATAAAAAAAGTACTGGAAGTTTTGGACCTTTATAAGCTGGGCATAGAACTGAGAGAAAAACGGGAGTTTAAAAATTCTTTAGGTGCATTCCAAAAAGCCCTGGAAACCGCAGAAAAAATTTCAAGAAGAGAGCTGAAGCAAAGAATTTTACGTCAGATAAGCATCAACTACTGGGACATGAATGACCTTAATCATTTTTATTATTTTAATGATTTGTCTCTGAATTTGGCAAAGAAAATGAAACACAGAGAAGAAGTTGGTAAGTGTTTGAATAATATGGGGATATTTCATTGGAAATCTTATGAGCATTCAAAAGCTTTAGTAAGTTACAACCAAGCCTTGGATATCTTCAGGCATCTGAAAAACAGAGAAGAAGAGTCGAATATTTTGCATAATCTGGGGGTTATATACAAAGATTTCGGGTATTTAGATAAAGCAATGAATCATTTGAAACAGGCCCTGGAGATTGATAAAAAAATTGATGGATATAGGTATTTTCCTTATGACTACATGAATATTGGAACCATTTATAAGCTGAAAGCAGAGAAAGAAAACAACAAACAACTGATGCAAAAAGCCATAGATTGTTTCAACAAAAGTTATATTTTAGCGGATAACCAAGGAGAGGAGATCATTAAGGTCAAGAATTTAAATAAT
The DNA here is from genome assembly GCA_041686095.1 of Candidatus Aminicenantota bacterium. GTDB lineage: Bacteria > Acidobacteriota > Aminicenantia > Aminicenantales > Aminicenantaceae > WJMT01. The sequence goes on along the minus strand of JAWLEN010000052.1, from coordinate 6,859 downwards.
ATCGGGAGCTCCTATTTGGAGATGAATGAATATGCCAAAGCCCTGCCTTATCTTAAGAAAAGCTTTAGAGGAGCTGATGAGATTCATGATTATAAATCAATGAGCATGATTTTAAATAACTTAGGATATGTCTATTTAAAAACTGAAGAATACAAAAATGCAGAGAAATTTTTTGAACAAGCCGTGCAGGTGGCTCAGAACAGCAGAGCTTATAACACTTTATGGGAGGCATATTTTGGATTGGGTACTTTAAAAGAAGAAAGAGGAAAGTTTTTAGAAGCAGAGGAACATTATTTAAATTCGATCAGAGCCATCGAGACAGTCAAAAACAGGATAGTTCTGGACCTTCATAATGCTGGTTTTGTTCAAAGTAAAATGAAAGTTTATGAAAAATTAATGGATTTGTTGTTTTACCTTTATGAAAAGGATTCCAATGATGAATATGGCGAAAAAATGTTTCATGTGGCAGAAAGAGCCAAAGCTCGGGTGTTGTTGGAAAATTTAGCGCTTTCAGAATTCAACAATAAAGAAAAGATTAGTTTTGACAGCACGGATTTCACGGCTGATATGCTCATAGAAACCCAAAATTATTTAGAAAACAATCATGCGGTCATTTTTGAGTATTTTTTAGGAGACAATAGGTCGTATTTGTTCAGAGTTACAAGTAAGAACCTGAAGATCTTTCCTCTTCCATCAAAAAAGGCTATTGCAAAGTCCCTTCAAGGATACCTGAAATTACTGAAAAGTCCGCCTAATGGCAGATTCAAGGGTGAAACCGCGTCAATAAGAATTTTCAAGGAACTTGTCTTTCCTCTAAACAGCTTGGATTCCCATTCTTTTAAGAATATCATTATTGTTCCCAGCGGCATCCTTTATTATCTTCCTTTTGAAACTTTGATTGACCCCAAACAAAAAAATGATTATTTAATTTCCCGATATCAAATTTCTTATATGCCTTCTTCTGTTTCTCTCATTTATCTATCTCTCAACAGAAAGAATAAAGCATACACTAAGGATTTATTGGCCTTCGGGAATCCCATGATTAAAGAAAAACCAAAAAATAGAAGCTTCCGGTCTTCTCATATCTTAGTCCAGTTATATAAAGACCAGGACTTTGAATTTTTTCCTCTTCCTTATAGTGAAAAGGAAATCAAATCGATTTCTGAATTATTTGAAAACAGGAGGAAAGATATTTTTTTAAGAGAAAATGCTTCTGAAGAGACTCTGAAAGAAACACCACTTTTGGATTATAAAATCATTCACTTTTCATGTCATGGATTTTTAGACGAGAATTATCCTTCCAGATCGGCTTTGATTTTGTCACTGGAAAATGGGAAAGAAGAGGATGGTTTTCTTCAAGTCAACGAAATCTATGACCTCAAGATGAAGCCACAACTGGTTGTGCTTTCCGCATGTCAGACCGGGAGAGGGACCATTAAAAGAGGAGAGGGTGTGCTCGGACTGCCTAGAGTTTTTTTCTATGCTGGAGCTGAATCCATTTTATCAACTCTGTGGAGAGTCAGGGATAGACAGACCGCCAAGTTTATGAAGTCGTTTTATAAATATCTTGCTTCTGGAGAAAGCAAGTCTCGTTCTTTACAGCTCGCGAAAATTGAATTCATAAGAAGCAAAAAATATTCCAATCCTTTTTATTGGGCCCCCTTTATCTTAAATGGAGAGTTTGTTGGTCATATTAATTTTTAGAGCGCTTTATAAAAACTTTAAACTCTTTAAATTGGGATTCGATTTTTTTCCCATTATTCAAATAGCTGGTAATCAACAGAAAATAAGTGGCTTTATGCTCCATGTTTTTATACACTTCAGAGGGAAGTTTAGCCCTGTTGTTCAGTAATTTATCACTCTCCCAAATTGGATAAAGACTCTTATCATATAGAACGGCTTTGTAAAATTTTGTTTCAGGGATATTATTCCATCTGAATTGGATGTTGTTCTCATAGATGAGTATCTTCTTTTGGGGTTCCAGTATTTTAATAATTGTCTGGCTGTTTCCTCGATATTTTTGCTCATTAAAAATTGTATACAAGGAAAAGGAAGCAGCAAAAACAAGGAATAAGATGATTGTAATTACTGAAATGGTCTTCCAGGAAAAATAAAAAGGAAAAGAAAATAATTTTTTTATTTTGGCTCTCTTTTTTTGATGCCCAGGTAATTCTCTGATTTGTTTTATAAATTTATTCTCTTCTTTTATTATTCGAATAATGGCTTGAGCTTCCTTGATGCAAGAAGGGCATTCTAGGATGTGATCTAAAAGCATGTTTTTTTTATGTTTGGGTAATTTCGACCGAACCAAATTTATAATTTCATCCACTGGGGGACAGTTTTTTCTAGATTTGTTATTTTCTTCTAACTGTGCTTGGTAAATCGATTTGAGTTCATTATGATTGATCTTCATAATGGACACCATTTTCCTTTAACTCGTTTTTCAAGTCAGAAAGCCCCCTATATAGAAGGTTTCTTGTTTTGTCTTCTGTCCAATTGAATAAAATTGAAATCTCTTCAATCGTTAAGTCCAGCAGATATAATTTGACTACTTTTTTCCTGGATTCAATAAGACCTTCCACTGCGTTGTGTATGTTTTTTTTCAAGCTGTTGTTTGGATCACTCTTGTCTTTGAAAAAAGTCTTTTTTTCAGATATTCTTTCCTGCATTTTAAAAGAGATAACTTTATTGTGTCTCCTTGCTTTTCTTAAATAGTCAATAAGTGTGGAATTCACAACTTTCTTAATATAAGACGAATAATGTTTTATTTTTTTCTCATTGTTCATGACTTTCCACAATTTAAGAATCACTTCCTGTGAAATGTCATCGCAGTCAAATACATTATCCTTAAAACTAAATTTATTGATATGAAAGTATATCAATCCTGTGAAGTTTTTTATCAGGGACTCAAAATCATTTTTGCTTTTTTGAGAGCTCATTTAAGTAATTTTTTATAATATGTTTTCATTTTAATAGAGTGATGTCCAACAAATTTTTTCTCATTTTTTATAAATAACTGTGAAAATATTTGTGAGTTTGAGTTATATCAGTGAGATTTTCTATATTTGGAATACAGGAAAAAAGATAGGATTGTGAATATTAAGAATACTATCCCCATTATTGTTGGGTATAAAAGAGGATGGTTGAATATTTTCTGATCCGCTTTGCCGGAGACAATAAATCCTGCCCAGTAATAGGGGTGGGAAAGAGAATCAGAACCAATAAGTTCCAATTTGGTTTTTCTAAGGGAATTGATGATTGATTTTGAGGACCGCAGATGGGTGTAGAATCGTTCCATCATCTGAAAAGTTGCCTGGTCATTGACCGGCCACAGGCTCATCAGCACTGCGGATGAGCCAGCGTAGAAAAATGACCGGTTGATTCCTTCGATTCCTTCACCCTTTATAAATTGACCCAGTCCTGTTTTACAGGCTGAAAGCACAACCAGGTCTGAATTCAGCTTTATATTATAAATCTCTCTCATCTGCAGGAATCCATCTTCCTGGGGATTGTCATCCAGGGCAAGGACAATAGAGGAACGAAAAGGGCGTTGGTTGTCAATCAGGCTGTGAGTGGCGAGATGGATTATTTTATAATCTTCCAAATTTGCCTTTTTTAATACATCTTCAGTGGCTTGATTTCTTTTGAACACAGTTTTTTGAGAGTTTCTAAACAGGCGGCTTATTTTATCAATTTCTGTTCCGCTGTATTCCAGGCGCTGGAGGTCAAATTGACTTACCGGCATGAACTGGTTCAAGGACTGTTCTCCATTGCTTTTGTCTTTGAGAGGCTTGAAATAGGGATCACCTACAGCAAGCAAATCTTTGTGCCTTTTGTATCCACTGCTTTTTTTCCTGTTTATGATTTCCTGCAGGGAGGAGACAGAAGGGGAATAAGCGATATGATAATCCCAGACCAGCCATTTTCTTGAATCCGGTTTAGTGATCAAAGCTTCAAAGGGAAGGAAATTCAGGATATCATCAGGGATGAATATGATTTTTTTTATGCTTTTTTTAAGTCCTGGCTGCACCAGTTTTTTAAATAATGAATATCCCTCAGAGAATTCATTGTTTTCCTTGTCAGATATCTTTTTTATGTAATTGGAAACCAAGACCTGGAGTTGTTCTCTGGAAGGGATGGGATAGATGTTGAGATTTTCTTGAGTCACCACAAAAAGATAAGAAATTTCATCACTGATCATGTATTCAAAAAAAGCTGTTTTTTTATCCAGCATTTTTTGGGCCTTTTCCAGGGAAATGATCTCCGGATACCTGAGGTTGGCGTAAGCCGGGTTTGTGTTCCTGATTTTTCTTTTTAAGGTTTCCCATTCATCTTCTTTTTGCTTCAATTCTTGGTGCAGATTCAAGCTTTCTTGAGAGGTGAGATTGGAATCAAGAAGCTTTTGGTTTATATGGGAGATGTCTTTCATAAGTTTTTTTTCTTGATTTTGGATTTTGAAGTCAAGGTACTGGGATATATTGACTTGAGATGATTCCAATCTGTCCAAAAAAGCCCTGGCTTTAGCCCTTTCCATGTAAATGAAAGCTTCTGTGTCATGGTTTTTTTCAGGTTCTTTATCATGCAGGGAAAAAAGGATATGGATGAGGCCGTGATAAGGCTCCATGCGCTTGTTGGTTCCCAGAAAACTGGCTTTCAGTTCTTCCAGTTTTATGTTGGAGCGGATATCTTCGATAATGGAGATAGAACGGTTGAAGTACTGTTTGGCTTGTTGGATTTTGTTTTGTTTTCTATAGACCTGGGCTAATTCCAGATAAGACTCCCAGAGGATCTTTCCTCCTTCTAATTGTAAAGCCAGGTTAATGGCTTGTTGGAAATATTGGGTGGATTCATCATAGTTTCCCTGGTTGGAGTGGATGATTCCCAGATTATTGAGAATCATGCCTATGGATTCTCTGTCATTGAGTTTTTCTGCCTTTTCCAGTGCTTCCTTAAAGGTGAGCAGCGCCTGCTGAAAATGGTCTTCCCCTCCAAAATATTCATGAAGGTCTGAGTACACAGACCCGATGTTATTGAGAACGTAGACCTCATTTTTGATGTCTTTAATTTTTTTGGAAATTTTTAAGCATTCCTCAAATATAGATAATGCTTTTTCAAAATAATTCTTTTCTTTGGTTGATAGTCCCATATTTCTGTAGACAGTGCCAATGCCGAGTAAATCAATTGCTATATAGAGTTCATCGCCTAATTCCCGGTCGATTTCCAAAGCCTGGTTCAAATAATCCAAAGCTTTGTCATAGATCCCGATGTTTTTATAGATGACTCCTATATTATTGGCGCAGTTGGCAATCTCTATTTGATTGTTGAATTCCACGGCAATGTTCAAAGCTTCTTCCAAAGATAGTAATGCTTTGGAGTAATTCTTGTATTCAATATGATAAATGCCAAGATTATTGGAGCATTTCCCGATTTCCTTTTTGTGGTTGAGTTTTTTAGCCATCTCAAGAGCCTCTTCATTGAGTTTTTTAAATTTTAATAGATCATTTGTTTCATAGTAAGAATTGCTGAGATTGCGCAGGCATTTGAGTTCATGTTCTTTGAATCCGTTTTCTCGGGATAAAGAAACTGCTTTTGTTAAAGACTCAATGGACCTTTGCAGAGATCCTGATTTCTGCTGATCAATTCCCTCAGAGTAAAGTTTATGGATGGTGAGTCGGGTTTCCAGTTGGTTTTGTTTGATTTCATCCTGGTTTTTTTTTGCCAGCATTAAAGCTGAATTGTATTTTTGAGTGGATTTCTCATATTCTTCTTTGTTCCAGAGCATCAGAGCGATTTTTTCTAAAGAATGAAGCTCTTTTTCCCAGCTGTTTAGGTTTTGAGCAATGGATAAGGATCTTTGATAAAGCTGGAGTGATTTATTAAAGTCACCTTTGATCTGAGCCTTTTCTCCCAAAGAAAGGCATTGTGAATAAAGGACTTCGGATTTGGGCTCTGCAGTGCTTTTAATTATTAAAGGAGATAAATCAAGGCAGAGAATTAGAAATGAAAATAAGAGGATAAGAATTTTTTTTAAAAAACACATATTTTCGATCTTCTATATATAGTTCTATTATAGAGAAGACCGGTCTTAGGGGTCAATCACCCTTAAAGATGATTGAGAGGGGGCAATCTTTACCTTTGCACATCACCTCTAGAGGTGATGGAATAAAGATGCCCCTTTATATCAGGAGATTAAATTAAAAATTATTTTTTTAAGAAAGAGAAGGGTCAACCTCGGCTTGGTCTGAGCCTATCAAGATCTCCGGTCTTCTGCACGGTGTTTTCTGTGTCCTGCTCTGAATTGTCATATCTGTCAGGTCTCTGCTGGGAGTTTTTCTGGAGAAAAGGGAATAAAGAGATAAAGAATTGAACCGGTTCTTTTAACAGCTGTGAAAAAGTGAATCCGTCATTGTTGGGTTTGGCATTAACTGTAGTGGGGAATGATAAAGCCAACACTGAAAAGACCACCACTAAACTGACTGCTTTAAATAGATTTTTTTTGGACATATTGTGCCTCCTTTATATTTGGGCCTTGAACAGAGATGATAAAAATAGAGAAGGACTGATTCACGATCCATGCAAAAAAACTATTCCCTTCATCTTTTCATCCAAGGCGCTTTTTTAAACTAGTCTTTTTTTTGTTATTTGTCAAGTTAAAAATAAAGCTAACTCCTTTATAAACAACAACTTACACCTAAAAAACACCCTATATAGTATATCTTTAGAACACCCGTTCTATATATTGAGTCGCACATAAGATAGAATAATTGATATTTATTTTATAAATTTTGTGATTTTTTCGGGTTAAAGGTTTTTTTTTCAATCCTTTGGACAGAGATCCATCCTAAGAATCGGAATGAGA
>JAWLEN010000051.1:10000-17326 GCA_041686095.1 Candidatus Aminicenantota bacterium | reverse complement strand
TCCACATACATAAAAAATATCTGGCTTTTTGAATCTTTATCAGAATCGCCTGTTTTTTTGCTTGAAGAAAGAAAAGCTATTTTCTTTCCATCCGGAAACCAGGATGGCGAGGAACAGCTGACGGCTCCTCTGGTCATCTGTCTTTTTTGAGTCCCGTCAATTCGGATCTTCCATATATGAGTAATTGATTTTAAATCTTCCGATTCCATATCTCTTTCTCTCTTGGTGTATACAATCCATTTTCCATCAGAGGAAAGAGAAGGATTAGACACCCCCGTTATGCGAAGGGTGTTTTTCGCTGACATCACATCCAGGACTTTTTCCTCATTGGTTTTTTCTTGCGGTGAAATAAAGGGTGTGAAAAAAAGAAAAAGAAGAACAACGCCCAATGAAATGATTCTGACCTGTTTTGCAGTCATTTTGACCTCCCTATGATTCAATTAAAGATAAAAACTCTTATATCATATGAAAATCTTAAAATCAATTATAGGCCATAAGATGAAGCCTCTCTTTATTTATTCATAAAATTCGGCGGTTAAAATAAAAAATCAAACAAGAAAAACGCTCAAGAGATTGTTCTTAAAAAAGGCTTGCTTATCACAAAGAAGAAAATAATAATAAAAACATCATCATTTTTTTATGAATAATTCAAGTTGGTCTTATGAGTGAAAAAAAAGGAGGTTGTTTTATCATGAAAACTTTATCAATCAATCGGCTTCTGTTATTAGGCATGGTGTTATATCTTGCCTTTCCTTTATTAGGCTCAGATGAACAAAATAAAGCCCTAAAAATCGGTGATATAACGGCAGCTCCGGGAGAAGTTACATCGGGTTTTCTGATTGTGCCGGAAAAAGACAATCTTGAAATAAAAATCCCAGTCACTTTAATAAACGGGAAAAAACCAGGAAAAACTCTGGCCTTAGTGGCAGGAATTCACGGATATGAATATCCCCCTATTTTAGCTCTTCAGCGGCTCAAATCCATGGTATCCCCAATGGACCTTGAGGGAGCTCTCATACTGGTTCATATAGCCAATCTGCCTTCGTTTCAGAGAAGAACTATTTATTACAACCCTTATGACTGGAAAAATCTAAACCGGGTTTTTCCAGGAGACCCAAAAGGGACTGCTGCGGAAAGAACAGCCTATATCCTGACAGAAGAAGTGGTGAAAAAATGCGACTTTCTTATTGATATGCACTGCGGAGACGGAAATGAAGCCTTGATCCCCTACACATACTGGATGATAACCGGGAAAGAAGCTCTAGACCAGCAGTCAAAAGAACTCGCCCTGACTTTTGGCATTGATAAAATCATCATGGATAAAACCAGAACCAAAGACCTGTCTGAATCCAAATATTTGGGAAACACAGCTGTGCTTCTTTCAAAACCGGCCATAACCATAGAATCCGGTTATCTGGGAGGAACCGATGAAGAGGATATTGTCAGAGTGGTCAACGGGGCTCTGAGTGTCATGAAGCATTTGAATATGACTAAAGGGGTTCCTGATATGGTTAAAAAGCCGGTTTGGATTGATCAATACCAGGTCATCTATTCAGAAACAACCGGACTTTTTTATCCCTTGAAAAAAATGGGGCAAGAAGTAAAAAAAGGCGAGCCCGTCGGATACATCACAGATTATTTCGGAAACAAAACTGCAGAGCTGACAGCCCCCTTCAATGGGATCGTCCTATACATCATCAACACTCCCCCGGCAAATAAAGGGGAACCCCTGTTTGAAATCGGACACATCAAGGAGCCAGAATAAAAAAGTGTTCTTTGAAATTTTTGTCTTTGATAATTAATGTTTATTTTTTGATAGCAAGTGCTGACGGGAGGCGGCGGGCTTTCCAAACCTTTTTCTCTTTCTTCTCTCCATGTTTTAAGGCAACGGTTCCAAATATGTTATCCCCGCTGACCTGCCCCTCAAAAAGCATCACCTTGTCTTTTTTTCCTCTGTTTTCCCTTAAAGTAAAACTCAATTTGTCTCCCCTTAGTTGGAAATCCTCAATGCTCTTTTTTGAAGCACCCAAATTCTGAATTGCCCAGACTTGATTGAATTTTTGAGTGAGTTCTATCTCATAATTCATGCCGCTGTTATTTTCTGGAAGTGTCCACCTCCACGTCCCAGAAACATCCGCAGGAACAATCCAAAAATAAATCACATGTCTGTCATCATTCACAAAGACTTCTTTTTCCTCATCAGCTTCCCATTCTCCCATACTGAAGTCATGTGAAACAATGCGGGTTCCAGGTTTTAAATCCTGGAGAAGCCTGGGTCTCAATTTAAGATTAACTGAAGAGAGCAGATAAAGGGCCACTACTGTGGCTTCGCTTATATCCGCCTCAAAAAGGTCTTTTTGGATAAATGTGACTTTGTTTTCAACCTTCTCTTTGATGGCATTTTCTCTGCTTTCCTTGATGCGCTGCGGGTCCAGATCCACCCCTACTCCGCGGCATCCGAACTTTTTTACGGCTGTAATCACAATCCGTCCGTCTCCACACCCCAGGTCGTACAAAATGTCATCTTTATTGACTTCCGCTATCCTGAGCATTTCCTCAACCACCGGATAAGGAGTGGACACATAAGGCACATCATATTGATTCCATTGTCCCACCGATGATCCTAAAATTAAAAAATATAACACGGGTAAAAGAACTATATTAAATTTATTCATTCTTTCTAACTCCTATTCATGACAGCTTCTTTATTTTTACCACCTTTTATACCAGAAATTCACAAATTTTCAAAATAAAAGCTTGGTATCCTAAACATCTCTAATTCTGTGACAATAGAGGTTTATTTGCGTGAAATGCAAGCCTATCTAAAACCGTGATAGAGTTTACTTGACTGATAAGGGGAGAGGGCAAGGGATGAGGAATCCCCTGTGAGGGCGGAGCGGGCATGGTTCCTCTTTAGAGGAGAGCGAAGCCCGAACCGGGAGAGAGATTCCACGCTGGGGAATCGAGCGGGTGACGAATCCCTTGCCCTCTCCCCTTAATAAACATTATACATCACGTGTATCATGGTTTTATATATGCTTGCCCATGAAATTTCTCCATGGAATTCATCTTTCAATTCTCTTATAATCTGAACGAAGGAGAAATCTTTATGAAGAAAAAATTGAAACGCAGGGATTTTCTTAAAATAGGCGGAGCCGCTGGATTAGGAACAGCCTTAGGGGGTTTAACCAAGTGCAAATCCGGATTGATCCCCCCACCTCAACTGAAAACCGAGCCTATAGATCACCTGGCAGCCAAACCTTTGGACACAGTTCGGGTAGGTTATGTGGGGATCGGGAATCAGGGAAGCGGCCACCTCAGAAACCTTCTCCGGATTGAAGGAGTCGATATCCAAGCTGTGTGCGATATAAGAGAAAAAAAGACGGCTTGGGCTCAGGAGCAGTGTCAAAAAGCCGGAAAACCCAAGCCCACTGCCTATCACCAAGGCGCTGAGGATTTTAAGCGCATGTGCGATACGGAAGATCTGGACTTGGTTTACAATGCCACTCCATGGAAATGGCATGTCCCCGTTTCTGTGAAAGCGATGGAAACCGGTTCCCATGCTGCTACCGAAGTCCCGGGCGCTATCACATTGGAAGGATGCTGGCAGCTTGTGGAAACCTCAGAGAAATACAAAAAACACTGCTGTGTTATGGAAAACTGCAATTACGACCAAACTGAGCTGATGATATTCAATATGGTGCGTCAAGGTCTTTTCGGTGAACTTCTCCATGCAGAATGCGGTTATCTTCATGATTTGAGAGAATATAAATTCGGAAATATTTATTATCCGCCGGACTGGCGCCTTAAATACTCTATGAAAAGAAACGCTGACCTGTATCCCACTCATGGTCTTGGACCTGTGTCACAGTGGATGAACATCACCCGCGGCAATAAATTTGAATATCTGGTGTCTATGAGCAGCCCCAGTCCTTCTCTCAGTCTCAAGCGTGAGGCTATAAAAAGATATGGAAAATCTCATCCCCGATCTCAAACAGAGTATGCTTTGGGAGATGTGATCACCACTTTAATCAAAACTCATAAAGGACAGTCTATACTTTTAGTCCATGATACGAATTCCCCCCGTCCTTACAGCCGGAAAATCTTGCTGCAGGGCACTCAAGGACTGGTCCGAAAATACCCGGAACAGAAAATCCATATTGAAGGTCTTTCTCCCAAACACAGGTGGGAAGACCTCTCCTCTTACAGCGAAAAGTACAAACACCCGCTTTTAACTTCTTTAGAGGAAAAAGCCAAAGGAGCCGGACACGGAGGAATGGATTTTATTGAGGATTACCGCCTCATTCAATGTTTAAGGGAAGGAAAACCCACAGATTCAGATGTTTATGAAGGCGCCGCCATCAGCGCAGTCATCGCTTTGAGTGAAAAATCTATAGCCGGAAACAGCGCTCCTGTTGAATTTCCTGATTTCACCAGGGGTAAATGGAAAAACCGTAAACTTTTAAAGATTATCACAGCTTAGTCTGAAGCTGCGGTGTAGGGTGGCTTTGAAATTTTTGGGTGATAAAAAAAACCCGGCAACGACCTACTCTCCCACTCCGTTACCAGAGCAGTACCATCGGCACTGGAGAACTTAACTTCCGTGTTCGAAATGGGAACGGGTGTATCCTCTCCGTTATGGTTGCCGGGAAATAATCTATAATTGCGTCAATTGAATGAGCCTTTCTTCTCAAGAAGCCAGCTTTTTGACTTGAGTAAACTTTATGGTCAAGCCTCACGGTCTATTAGTACTGGTTAGCTCAATCCGTTACCGGACTTACACTTCCAGCCTATCAACCTCGTAGTCTACGAGGGACCTTTAGCTCCTTTCGGAGTGGGAAATCTAATCTTGAGGCGAGTTTCTCGCTTATATGCTTTCAGCGGTTATCTCAACCAAACGTAGCTACCCAGCGATGCCCCTGACGGGACAACTGGAACACTAGAGGTTTGTCCATTCCGGTCCTTTCGTACTAGGAACAGGCCCCCTCAGATTTCCTACGCCTACCGTGGATAGGGACCGAACTGTCTCGCGACGTTCTAAACCCAGCTCACGTACCGCTTTAATGGGCGAACAGCCCAACCCTTGGGACCGGCTTCAGCCCCAGGATGCGATGAGCCGACATCGAGGTGCCAAACAGGGCCGTCGATATGAGCTCTTGGGCCCTATTAGCCTGTTATCCCCGGCGTACCTTTTATCCGTTGAGCGACGGCCCTTCCTTACGGGACCGCCGGATCACTAAGCCCTGGTTTCCCACCTGCTCGACCCGTATGTCTCACAGTTAAGCTCCCTTATGCCTTTACACTCTACGACTGATTACCAAACAGCCTGAGGGAACCTTAGGGCGCCTCCGTTACTCTTTGGGAGGCGACCGCCCCAGTCAAACTACCCACCTAACAGTGTCCCTCAGCAGGATAACTGCTGTAGGTTAGAACCTCAGAATAGTAAGAGTGGTATCTCACAGATGACTCCATCCTGACTAGCGCCAAGACTTCAAAGTCTCCCACCTATTCTGCACATAATAAACCAAAATTCACTGCTAAGTTGCAGTTAAGGTGCCGGGGTCTTTCCGTCCAGCGGCAGGTAACCGGCATCTTCACCGGTACTACAATTTCGCCGTGCCCCTCTTTGAGACAGTGTCCAAGTCGTTACACCTTTCGTGCGGGTCGGAACTTACCCGACAAGGAATTTCGCTACCTTAGGACCGTTCCTTATATTGTACTTCTCTTTGAAATACTGTCTAAAACTTTAGACACCCTCTATCGCTAAAGGGAGTGGACTATATCATCTTCCCGTTTTCTTTTGGGAAGCCTGACGTATAGTCTCTGAGGATTCTCCTGGAAAGAGGCTTTTTAAAATTTCTTCATCTTGGTGTTTTCTCTTGCCTCCGTCATTCATGTCTCTTCTGGCTTTGAGTATCTCTGCAATTCCTTCTCTGGAAAGATGTTGTTTGTTTTTGATTAGGTTGGCTATTTTTTGAAACCTTGCAAAATCTCTTTTCTTCTTCGCTGACATGAATCCAAATCTCTTGAAAAAAGGAATGACATTTTCTAATAAGGCTTTGAAGTTATTCACCTCGTAGTACCACACACCATCTGGTCTGCTTCTTAAGGTTCCGCATTTCAAATGCCGCTTGAATAAAGCCAGAATCACTTTGTCCTTCTGGGAGATGTTGAAGCAGAGTGAAATTTTCCACGGGATCCGGTAATCTTTTCTCTTTCTGAAGGAAACATGAAAGCTTCCTTCGCCATCTGCAAATCCAGCCAAGTAGTACCCTATACGAGAAGGAATAGATTTTAAATTAAGAGTCATATTAACCTCCTATGGCTCTTCCAGGAGTCTTTCCTGCTGATTGTCCGCACCAGGCGCCTTGTCACTCACTTCAAAAAGACGAAGTAAGTAGCGCTGGATTCTCGGAGTTCCCAGCATATAGTCAGGTTTTTCAACTACAGTGGTCCATTCTATAGTTACGGCCGCCGTTTACCGGGGCTTCGGTTCAGAGCTTCCCCCTGATTAAATCAGGGGTAACCCTTCCCCTTAACCTTCCGGCACCGGGCAGGTGTCGGTCCCTATACGTCGTTATTTTGACTTTGCAGAGACCTGTGTTTTTAGTAAACAGTCGCCAAGACCATTTCTCTGCGACCTCTTCATGCTTCACTCTTGTAAAAAGAGTTACAACACTACTGAGGCTCCCTTTATTCCAAAGTTACAGGGTTAATTTGCCGAGTTCCTTAAAGAGGGTTCACACGTTCACCTTAGGATTCTCTCCCTACCTACCTGTGTTGGTTTACGGTACGGTCACCTATAAAACTCCTTAGAGGCTTTTCTCGTCGGCATGGATTCAGCAAGTTGGAAATCCCTTAGGAAATCTTCCCCGCCGTGCTCGGGCTTAACGAGCTTCCGGATTTTCCTGGAAGCTCACCCTACCTGGCGGCCACACATTTTCAATCGTGTGTATGCCTATCCTTCCGCGTCACCCCATCGTACAAACGTTCTATAGGTGGTGCAGGAATGTTGACCTGCTGTCCATCGCCTACGTCTTTCGACCTCGGCTTAGGCACCGACTAACCCTGAGCGGACTGACCTTCCTCAGGAAACCTTAGGTATTCGGTGTTGCGGGTTTTTACCGCAATTTCGCTACTCATGCCGGCAGGTTCTCTTCTAACGAGTCCATACCGACTTACGTCGATACTTCATCCCTGTTAGAATGCTCTCCTACCATCCCGAAGGATCCGTAGCTTCGGTAGTAAGCTTAAGCCCCGTTAAATTGTCGGCGCAAAGATACTTGACTAGTGAGCTGTTACGCTTTCTTTAAAGGATGGCTGCTT
>JAWLEN010000051.1:0-5000 GCA_041686095.1 Candidatus Aminicenantota bacterium | reverse complement strand
CTTCCCGAACTAAAATCCTCTCCGGCTCCATGAAAACACTCACTGGAAACATCCCCCTTCCAGCTATTCCCCTGCTCAAAGACAGGAATGCCGATCCCATTCAAATAAAGGACTTCTTTGAAAAAAACCATATATCAATTTTCTCTCCTGGTGAAAACAACTTAGTCCCTGAGGCTTATGTTTCAGACAAAGAACTTGTTCCCGATGAGGCCACACAACAGATAAAAGAAGCTCTCAATATCAAAACATTTAATCCGCAGGACCTCTCTGACAAAAAGCTCAGGCAGGTTTTGGGATTAGATATAGTGGATGAACCTGTTCCTGAAGGAGTGTATTTAATCAAGGACGACCTCGGACTGGGAGGCCTGTTTATTCAAGGTGATGTCAAAGAAATGATCCTGGCTGTGGAGCAGGATTTTCAGGTCCTTCAAATCGCCCAGGAAGCAGGAATATGGATTTTGAAATTCAACCCTCAAAAACATGAAACATATTTTATCACTCCTTTTGGGTCAGAGTCCTATAATTTGACCCCCAAGGGCATTGTTATAGTCAACGGCGGAGTCGATTCTTTAGGAGGAGGAATCGTGAGTGCTTCAGGTGAGATCCAAAGACTCAAAGGAGTAGAAAAAGCTCCCTCTCTTCTTAAGAGTGTCAATCTTACCTTAATCTCATCCAAAGAGATTATTATCACAGACCATATAATCCATGAAGGAGTCCAATGGATTGACTCTGTGCCTTATATCAAAGATTCTCAGTCTCAGCTCAATATATTTGCAGGCGGGAACAATATAACTGAAAAACAAAATAGGACCGGAGGGATTACCCTTGACAGTGAGTTTTCAAACGACCTTAAAATTCAGGCTTCTTTAACCAGTTCAACAGGAGAATTTTCAGTTAAAGGACACAATAAAACAGTGAATCTCCTTGGAAGCGTCCATGCTTCCCAATACAGCACCAGCCAAAATCAATTGAATGTATTCACAGACCCCCGCTTCCCGGCTGAAGAAAATCTTTTACTTAACTCACCTAAAACCCAACACCCTATTCTTTATATAGCTGAATTCAAACTCAAGGAGTGGACAGAAAATGAATAAAGGATTTTCTCTTTTAGAAACTGTTCTATCCCTTTTCCTGATCGGAGTCATCATTGGTTTGTCATCCCTTTCCTTTCTGGATAAATCTCCCCAATACAAACTCAAAAAAGCTGTGTGGGAAGTAAACTCCAAGATGAATTTGGCTCGGTATAAATCCATATTTGATAACGCCAAATTCAGAATCAAGTTCATTGAGTCCGGCTATATAATAGAAAAATATCATGAAGAAAAGAAAATGTGGATTATGGAAGCAAAAAAAACGCTTGATGGAGTGAATATCAGCGCCACCAACAGTCCTATTTTTCACCCTCTGGGTACAGTATCCAACCTGACCTCTATTTATATCTCTAACTCCGCAGGAAAATACAGAATCACCCTTGCTATCTCAGGAAGGATTAAAATTATTCCTATGTAACCTGCGTTGATTGCGTTTGTTGCGTTTATCGCGTTTGTCGCGTTTGTTGCGTTTTATTTTTCAAATATGACTTTGCCGTCAATAAGTGTGTAGAGCACTTCTGTCTTTAGGATCTCATCCTCTGGGATCTCAAGCAGATTACGGTCAAAAACAGTGATATCAGCCAGCTTTCCTTCCTCTATGGATCCTCTTATATGGTCTTCAAAGGCCGCATAAGCATTGTTGATGGTGTAGGCTTTGATAGACTCTTCTCTTGAAATGCGCTGCTCCGGAAACCATCCTCCCTCAGGGGTGCCTTTGACGGTTTTTCTCGCCACAGCCGCATAAATCAGATACTTCGGGTGCATGTGATAGAGGGCGGCACTGGTTCCGGGCCAGTCCGAACCAAAACTCAGCACAGCGCCGTTATCAAGAAGGCTTTGGAAAGCATAAGCTCCCTTACATCTTTCCTCTCCGATGCGTTCTTCCATCCAGCGCATATCATCAGACAGATGATAAGGATTCACTTCCGCAATCACATTCAGCTCTTTGAAACGCGGGAAATCTTGAGGTCTGATGACCTGAGCGTGGATCACTCTGAATCCAGTCAAATCCACTTCTTCACTCTTGAGCCTTTCATAAAGGTCGAGCATCTCAGCCACTCCTCTTGTTCCGATGGCATGGACATTAGGCACAAATCCGGCGTCCAGCCCCACTTTGATCAGATTGTACATCTTTTCCATGTTTCCGGTCTTAAAATCCGGATCATCTGAGGTGTGACGCCGCCAGTGTCCGTAATTGTTTGGCTGGTCATTATAAGGTTCAAAAAACAAAGCACCGTGGGTTCCCATGATTCCGTCAATGTATCCTTTTAAAGCACCGTACCGCAGCCAACTGTCTTTTTGTTTTGTTTTAGGATGAAGTCCCATGGTCAAACCTTTCTCTTTCAATTCGGCTCCCCTGGAAAGATCAGGCCTCAGCCAAACCCGGCAGGTCAGTTCCCCATTTTCCTGAAGCTCAATAAAACGCTCTGTTTGCTCAGGCTGTGCAATATCATGGACCTCCACAATCCCAGCTTGTCTCAGGGCTTTAAGAGCTGCTCTATTTTCATCCAAAAGCCTCTTATGGGATTTCGGCTTTACAGCCTCCTGTAGTTTCTTAAAAGCAGGAGAAGGCCGCTCTATGATCCCTGTGGGCTCCCCTTTTCCATCTATTTCCATTCCATTATAAATGCCGTCTGACATTCCGGCTTCTTCCAAAGCTGCTGAATTAGCCAGCCACACCTGATAGTCATATCTGCAGAGAAAGCAGGGATTATTGGGCGTGATTTCATCGATCATGCCTCTATGGGGTTTCCAGGCTTTTTTCTTTGTTTCCTTTTTATCTCCGGTATCCCCAAGAGCCCATTCTTCATAGGCTCCCCAAAGTCCGCCTGTGATCCACTCGCCATCATCCAGGATACTAACCACCCTGGTCAGCTCTTTTTTCAACCCCTCCTCATCTGAAACAGTCATCAGGTTGGCATCATTGATCAGCTCTCCAGCTCTGTTGAAGTGCACATGTCCATCTATGATTCCAGGTGTGACAAAACTCCCGTTAAGGTCTATCACTCGGGTGTTTTCACCAATGTACTTTTCCGCTTCCTCAGAACTTTGACACACGGCAGTGATCTTGTTTCCGTTAATGACAACGGCCTGGGCCTCTGGATTTTCAGGATTCACAGTGTGTATGACTCCGTTCATAAGGACCAGATCTCCGGGGGCGACAGGCTCCTGTTTTTCTCCTTTACACCCAAAAATGATAAAGATGCAAACGAGCACCAAAAAAATTAAAATTATTAGGTATATCGACTTGTTTAACATCAGTCCTCCTAAAAATCACATTTTACCCATTTTTTCTCATTGACCTGGATTATTCACAAGCCGAGGTTGCTGCAGATGCAAGGCACAGGGTGCGAAGCTGTGGTCCTTCACCGCGAGTTCCCTGTAACGAAGCAGATGCAGTGAGATCGGCTTGCCTATATGGTAAAAAAATGGCGATTAAAATGAAAGTAAAAACAAACAAAAATATTTCAGTTGTCATTTTTTAAAAAGTATGCATATCCTTGAGATCAAAACAAATAAATGAACATCGCCATTTTTTTATGAATAGGTCAGGTTTGATTATATCAGAACAAATCCAGAAAATAAAAATAAAGGTAAGCATTCCTCAAACCGTGATAGAGTTTATTTGACATATAAGGGGAAGGGCAAGGGATTCGTCACCCGTTCGATTCCCCAGCAATGAATCTCTCTCCCGGTTCGGGCTTCTCTCTCCTCTAAAGAGGAACCATGCCCGCTCCGCCCTCACAGGGGATTCCTCATCCCTTGCCCTCTCCCCTTAATAAACATTGTACATCACGATTATCACGAAATGAGAAAGGCTTGCAAAATAAAGTATGGTTTCATTTATTTGATAATAAATAAATTTTAGGTTATATTCAAATTTTAAGCCATCGTTGAAATTAATAGGAGAAAAAATGAAAAAACACAATTCATGCCGCCTTTTATTGGTTTCCATCATGACTTTATTTATCTCATACCCAGGTTGGGTCCATCCAGTCTATGATACAGAGGAGCCGGCCAGCCAGATCAAAATGAATCACTGGCTTGTTCTGGGCCCTCTCCCTTCCCCTCTGCCTGCTTTTCATGAGGATGCTCAAAATGATTACCTTCCTGAAAATCTGCTCAGACTCAATGAACTTGATTTTTCCAGTCTAAAACCAGAATTGGGAAAATCCCTTGTTTGGCATGACGGAAAAGAATACCAGTGGGGAAAAACAGAAGCGGATCAAAACATAATCAAAATTCCTTATCAATCTGATTCCTTGTCCGCATTTTTTCTTTGCTCATACATAGAGGTCTCCCGATGGACTCAAGCGGAACTCTCCATAAAAAGTCCTCAAATCTTCACTTTGTTCATAGACGGAACCCAAGTCTCAACCAAATCAAAATTCAACCCCTCAAATGGAGAAGCCGATCAAATATCAGGCCGCACTCTCTCCAGAAAACTGGAGCTTGAAACAGGAAAACATCTTCTCACCATCAAATTTATTCATGATCCAGAAATAAATCCAGAATTGACATTTAAGGCTTACCTGACTTTAGATAAAAAGTTCATTTCCCCTCCCCCTTTACTCAGCTTTTCCCCAAAACAAAGAATGGACATCTCTGCTTTACTGGACGGCCCTAAAGTGACCAGTTCCTCGATTTCGCCATCTGGAAAATTCGCGGCTCTCACCTTTAGAAAAACCATTCCGCCAACAGATGAATCAGAAAGCTGGGTCCAACTTTATGCATTGCCTGATTTGAATCTCATCCGGACCTACAGAGGAGAAAATTCCATATCCAGAATAACCTGGGCGCCTAAGGGAAATAAATTTTCTTACACCACCAGAGAAGGCTCAAAAGGCACTGTTTGGGTCGTTGATCTGGATGAGGGCACCTCAGTCCCCGTGCTTGAAAGCATGGAAA
>JAWLEN010000164.1:0-4014 GCA_041686095.1 Candidatus Aminicenantota bacterium | reverse complement strand
TCCAGGGTGCGGAGTCGCTCAAGGGCATCTTCTCTGGCCATGGGAGGCGTGTCAAAGGAAGCCATGTCATTCAGTCTGGAATAAAGGGCGGAGACAGCTTCAGCGTCGAGTGGGGATTTTATGGAGGCGTATTGGGTGAGAAAGTCGTGGGTGCCGCGGGCGAGATTTTGAAAGTCGATGGGGTCGGTTTCGTTCCAGGGGTCAAGGAATCGGAATATTTTTTTTGTTTCAGGGATGATCTGATTGATGTGATGGATAGATGGGAGGTGTTTTTGCTTTTCTTTTTCTTTTAATCTTTCAAGACAGGGTAAATACCTATCCTTTCCCCACCCGATCCCGGCTCTTTTAAGAAGAGCGCTTATTTTTTGGGGCGAGGGAAAAGATTCATTTTTATTTTTAAAGGTGATGTGGCCGCTTTCAAGGAGGTCCCAGAGCAAAGAGTCTCTGAAATCACTTTCCATCCAAATGAGAAGAGAGGAAAACAGTTTGCCGGGAGAGGTGAATCCTAGGCCTAGGCCCTGACTTAAGGTGACGGGAATGCCTGTTTTTTGAGAAAGAGTGTAAAAAAGCGAAGGATAGGCTTGACCGGGCGGGCAGATGATTTCAGCTTCATCTACAGGAATTTTATCCTGGATGAGGCAGCGGAACACCTCTTTGCATTCATTGGATGGGCCCACGGCTGAAGAGATAGTGAGAGTGCCGTCGTTTAGGGGCTTGGGGGCTTTAAAAGGACGAAAAAGCCAGGGAGTCCGTTCCGAGTCAGCGGCGGGTTTTTCAGGGGGCTTTTCCCGTTCTTTGATTTTGTGAAAGCGCCGGGGCTTTTTTACACCAAAGACAGGATCTCTGGGCAGGATGATGAGGTTGCTTCGGGAGATTTTTTGGAGGAATTTTTTCTCAAGCGGGGTCAGGGCTTGATCTTCGAAGCATAAGAAATATTTATGGTTATAGGGGGCTGAGTTTGGGGAGATGGATGTAGAGGCTATGGCATAAAGACCCGGTTTATCCAGGAGTTTTTTGTCCTTAAGGAGCTTTTCATATTCGGAGAGAAGGAGATGGATTTCTGTGCCTTTTTTCTTGTTGATGAAGTTATGGGCGAATTTTTGGGGGGAAAGGGATCGGGACGTGATCCCCTGCATGCGGAGGAGCTGGATGGAGCGGGAGAAAGCTTTGATGATGCCGGGTTTGGGGTCCAGTTCCTGAAAATAATCGAGGCGGCCGCTTTGTTTTAGGTTGATGAA
The DNA here is from genome assembly GCA_041686095.1 of Candidatus Aminicenantota bacterium. Lineage (GTDB taxonomy): Bacteria > Acidobacteriota > Aminicenantia > Aminicenantales > Aminicenantaceae > WJMT01. The sequence continues at coordinate 2,776 of JAWLEN010000164.1, read as the reverse complement.
GGCTTTATCCACCAGAAGTGATGTGGTGTGCGGGGTTATTTGTTTAAGTTTATCTTTGGCGATCTCTTCAGCACAGACTTCATGAGCCAGGGACGGGAGTGTGGCGAATCGCAGATTAACCCAGGAATGACCGGCTTTGGTGAGGGCTTCTCCGATCTGCCGGCCTTGTTGGTAGGAAGGGACAATGAGAATTTTCTCATCCAGAAGATGTTGGTCACAAAAGTCAGCCAGGAAAGAGAGGGTTGTGTTCAGCGTTGTGTTTGTTGGGTACGCTGGGGTGTTTTTTGAGGCAGCGTGGGTGCTTTTTGGATCTGCTGACATCGTTCGTCAGCTATTATCTATCTCTGAGGTCTTGTTGTCAATTTTATAGGAAAAGTGATTGCTGGCCGAGGTTGACTTTAAAATCAGGTTAAATCATAATATGAGAAAGAATTGACTGGGGAAAGATACCTATGAACAAAGAAATTGCTATTAATAAAAACAAAATTGCAGAGTTCTGTAAAAAACATCACATTTACCGATTTTCTATATTTGGATCTGCCCTTAGGCATGATTTTAACCCAGGAAGTGACATTGATGTGCTGGTGGATTTCGAGCCCGAGCATGTCCCGGGTTTCTTTAAGCTTTTTGAAATGGAGGAGGAATTATCAAAGATATTTGGAGGAAGAAAAGTCGATCTCAGAACTCCTCAGGACTTGAGCCGCTATTTCCGGGATAAGGTTCTGGAAGAGGCAGAGGTTCAGTATGTACAAAGATGATGAAGTCAGGTTGAGACATATTCTGGATGCTGCACGTGAGGCTGTTGGTTTTATAGAGGGAAAAGATCGTGAAAATCTTGAAACTGACCGAAAGTTAAATTTATCTTTGGTCCGACTTCTTGAAATCATTGGTGAAGCAGCAAAGGGTATCAGGAATGATTTCCGTAGAGAACATCCTGAATTAGCCTGGAAAAGTATGATTGGAATGAGAGATCGTCTTATTCATGGTTATTTTGATATAAATCTGGAAATCATATGGAAGACAGTAAAGAATGATCTGCCCCCTTTGATTGATAAGATCGAAAAAATCTTGCCTGAATAGTGTTAATTCTTATAAGGGATTAAAAGAGGGCTGTAAATTTCATTTATTATAAAACCAGTTGCTGCGGCCAAGTTGCTTAATTCTTTAGGGATTTTTTGTCTATCTTATTTTAAATATTGCTTTAAATCGCGGTAGAAATTTTCATGCCCACCTAGTGCAATAAAAATAACTTCGCTTTTTTTATTATTAACCTCATAAGCTAATAATAATTCCTGATCAATTGGTTTGAATTTGTACACATAGATTCCTTTTAAATCTCCATGTTTTTGAGTTCCGATTGATGGGTTTTTTGCGACTTCATTTTCGGCCTTATTTATCGACTTTATCAAAAGAGGGGGTAGTTTCTTTTTTATCTTGTTATATTTTGGATAAGCAAGTTGGGCGTAAGATTTGGGCTCGGTCAAAATCCTATCCTTTCCAGACCGGTTCCGGTTTTCCAGATTTAACCGAATCCTCAATATCTTTTAGAAATTGGGGATGAAGTTCTTTTTTCATTTTTATCCATTCTTCTAGGATTACCCTTAATTGACTGCTTAGGGTACGTCTTTCTTCCTGGGCGATGGCTTCCACAAGTTTTTTCAAACCGGGATTTATTCTAAAAGTAATGTTTTTTTCTTTTGTTTCCATTTTCGATACCTCCTTTGTGTGATTAGAGTATAACAGGCTATGTAATCAAATGCAAGTAAATGTATACATTATTCTTTTTTCCGTATTTGTCAATCTCTCTTTTCAATAATATATACTGATTTTAGTCTTTTACGACTTCAGTTATGGGGATAAAAAGGGGTCTATAAGGAATCAAAAGAGGGCTTCATATTGTACATCTTTGTTATGATCAACCAGTCGCCACAGCCAAGCTGTTTAATTCATGTTTAATTTTGGTTTAATTTTTTTTTGTTTAATTTTGACCCTCATAAATACTGTTCTAAGAAATGCTTACACTTATAATATTATTTTAAAATATCTTTGGTTTTTTGAGTATCTGAGAAATTCGAATCGTCTTTTTATGTGTGGGGATTTTAGTAAATGAAGATTCTAAATTCTTCTTGACAATAGTACCATTATTGGTATCATAATGATGGATAAAGTAAGAAAAATCCTTGTAAAAATAAGGAAAAATCCAAAAAATGTCCGTTTTAAGGACTTATGCAAATTATGTGATTATTATTTTGGATCACCCAGGCAGTACAGAGGTAGTCATAGAATTTACAAAACTCCTTGGCCTGGAGATCCGAGAATTAATATTCAAGACAAAAAAGGAAAATCCAAAGTTTATCAAGTGAAACAAGTTCTAAAGGCTATTGATAAATTGGAGGATGAAGATGACAAAGCTAGGTGATAAATATACTTATAGGGTTTTGTGGTCTGATGAAGATAAGGAATGCGTCGGACTGTGCGCTGAGTTTCCCAGCCTGAGTTGGATCTCCCCCACTCCAGAGTCGGCTCTTAAAGGAATCAGAAAAGTCGTAAAGGAAGTGCTTAATGATATGAAAGATTGTGGAGAATCTCCGCCCGAGGCTCTCTCAAGCCGGAAGTTTAGCGGCAAATTTGTGGTGAGAATCCCCCCGGAACTTCATCGGAATTTAGCTATTGAAGCTCGAGAACAAGGGATTAGCCTTAATCGATTAGTCAACGCAAAGCTGCACAGTTAATTATGGAGGGATTTCTGTTTACCATTACCTTAGGAATTCAGTTT
>JAWLEN010000163.1:0-4030 GCA_041686095.1 Candidatus Aminicenantota bacterium | reverse complement strand
GTGATCATGGATTATAGAGCATTTAAGAGCTTTGTTTTTAGCAAAAGAATCAAAATCAGCTTTTTTCAGGCCTAAATCGGGAATTTTAATTGTCGTTGAGGCGGTCCGTTATTTTATGTAATGCAAAGGGAATTATTAGACTACACTTTGGCCGGGGATTCAATCTATGTCATTCCCGGAGCGGCCCCCGATTGTCATTCTGAGGCCTGCGGCCGATCGCAATGACGAGGGACAGCACTTACCATTACAGTTGACCCGCATGACTCTCCGAGTATATGATTATTGACTGTATCCCAAAACCAGGCAAGAAGAACCTGAAAGAGGAAAATCATGAAAAGTAAAATTATCATTCTATTTATAAGCATATGCGTATTTTTATTAATGACGGGCTGCCAGGGCGAAAAAAGCGATAAGGGAGAATGGCAGGGCACTGTCGAAGAAAAAGACGGCGTCCGCATCGTCCATAATCCGGAAGCGCCTTTTTACGGAGAGCTGGAGCTGGACCTGGGTCAGGACTTAAGTATAGGCAATGAGGATGATGAACCGTATTTTTTCTACAGGGCTTTCAGGCTGGGGGTTGACTCCGAAGGAAATATGTATGTGATGGATGCCGGCAACTCCCGGATTCAGAAGTTTGACCCAAAGGGGGAATACGTTCAGACCATTGGGAAAAAGGGACAGGGCCCAGGCGAATTTGACAGCATGTACGGTTTCTATATAGATCAAGAGAGTCAAATCTATGTTTCAAGCGGTACGAAAATCCAAAAATTCAGCGTGGACGGCGCCTTTGAGAAAGGCATTCCCCTTGTCAACCGGATTTTTAATTTTTGGGTGTCTCCGGAAGACATTATTTACGGAATCATGACCACTTCCAGGGAGGACGGCCGCATAAGACAAATCGTCAAGGTCGATATGCAGGGGAATGAACTAGAGGAAATCGCTCACTATGCGGAAGTCAACGCGGTCAACCGGAAAGGCGAGAGAGGAGAGCGCCTGGCTTTTGTCCTGGTGCACAATTATAACCACCATGTGTATGTATCACCTTTTAAATACACGAATCTCCTTTACGGCTATTCGGCGGATTACCGGCTTTCCCGTCTCAATGCCCAAGACAAGCCGGATTTGATCATACATAAGGAAGAACCTTATCATTCCATAAGCAGCCGGGAAAAAGATGAAATCGTCGAGGGAATAAGAAACCATATGGCCCAACGCAATCAGATATGGCCGGAAGATGTGATCATGGAAGCATGCCAGTTTCCGGACCACCGCCCGTTTTTTTCCGGCATAATCTCTGATGATCAAGGGCAGATTTATGTGCATAAAGGGAAATCCGTGCTCAATGAGGATGAAATCCAGACGTTCGACATATTCAGTGCGGACGGCATCTATTTGTACAGAACAGAGCTTGATTTCGTCCCCCAGGCGGTTAAGAACGGCTTCCTCTACCGGATCGAATCAGATGAAGACACAGGCTCTTTGAAGGTTATCAGATACAGAATAAACAACTGGGACGAGATTCGGGCTTCTATGTCGTAGTGCTTTGCTTATTCTACAAGCGGTAAATTCATTTTAATCGGAAAAAAATTAAGGTATTTTATCTTTTACCTTTAAATTTCACACCGCCCAAATTTTTAAAATGGCTGTCCTGGGTCCATAGCACCGCGTTATGGACCTGAGCTGTTGTGTATATTATGCTATCCGCCATAGGCAACTTGAGATCAATACTATTCTTTGCTGCATTTAGGGCTATTGTGGAGGTTATATCGACGACTTGACCCTGCTGCATGACTGCAATTGCCTGAAAAGCCGAGTTTTCATCACGCTGCTGTAGAATCCGTTTAAATACCTCATAAATATTTACCGTGGATACAATTAATTCATCCGAATTCTGAATGGCATTCGAAAAAAAATCAGCGTTTTTCCCATCTGCGAAATATTCGAGCCATCCCGAAGAATCAACTAGGTTCATATGCGGTCCTCTTCCCGGGGCACATCGGTATCAATTCCTTTGAGGAATCCTCGCATTTTTCGGATGTCCTGGATTGGAACGAACTCAATGCGGTCCTGGTAAGGAATGAGCTGGATTTTTTGGCCAACTCGGATATTTAATTTATCTCGAATAGCGACGGGAATGACGACTTGGTATTTTGAAGAAACAGTAACAGTGACCATTTCGCCTCCTTATTAATGACTTACACTTATTATATCGATGCATAAAAAGTAAGTCAAGATAATTAAAACATAGGAATTTGGCTTTTCTGTTGCCGCTGATATTCACTCCGTTTCATCAAATTCCCATCCTCTAAGCAATTTCGTCATTAATAATACACACAAAAAATACTTCCGATCAACAAGTAACCCCCCAGAAAAGAGAAAACAAAAAAATCACACTTTAGTGAGGAAAAGAAAGAACCGAGATCTCCCTTGCCCTTGAAACAGATGATTAGAATATCACAAATACTCTGATAGTTCACCAGCCGCCATAGAGAGCTGAGCCTGAGGAGGCGGTGGCCGGGTGGCCTTATAAGTCAGATTAAAGATTCTAATATATATAGATGAGCGAAATAGAAAAAGGTTGACAGAATTGGATATTTTATTATCCCTTAGCGAATGATTCTGTCTCCCCAGAGCTCCTCCAGGAACTTTTGCCACGGCAAAATTCTTATTTTCCCCACAATACGCTCTTCCCTTTCATTGCAAACAACCAGAGCTTTCTTAGGCGCATGTTCCTTTATGAAGGCAGAGAGCGGCCGTAAGGCTCTGCTGTTGACTTGGCTCTGTCCCTTGACTTCAATGGCGACTTCTCCTCCTCCCAGAATAAAATCGACTTCAAGTCCGGATTTTGTTCTCCAGTAATTGATCTCATAATTCAATTCACTATAAGAAGAGTGAGCCGCCATTTCCATAAAAATAAAATGTTCAAATGCCCTCCCGAATAATTCTCCCCTCATCTCTGAGATCTGACGCTTTGTGATAGCGCCTGCCACACCAACATCAAATAAGTAGAACTTCGGAGTTTTAACAATGACCTGACGGGATTGTCTTTTTTTAAACGGTTCAACCATCTGCCCGAGCAAAGTATCGACAAGTATTTGATAATATTCTTTTATGGTCTTGGCATCAACGCCGCAATCACGAGCAATGTTTGAGAAATTTGTCATCTCTCCATGCGAATATCCGACTGCATCAAAAAACCTGGCAAATGCAGGAATTTTCCGTGTCAAGCCTTCATTAAAAACCTCCTCTTTCAGATAATCCTGGACATATCCTCTTAACGATTTTTTAGGATTTTTCCGCAAATAATGGTCAGGGATCATGCCATGATTCAAGGCTCTCAACAGATCTACCTTTTCCAGCTCTGCAGATACAAGGGGAAACATCTCATAACGCCATGCCCTTCCACCAAGAAGATTTGCTTTCCCTCTCTTTAGTTTTCTAGCACTTGATCCGCAGAGCATAAAACTCAATCCTTTGTTTTCTATCAACCAGTGGACTTCATCCATAATCTCAGGTACTTTCTGAACCTCATCTAAGATTATTGGGTGCTTAAGGACGGGCTCATTTTTTGCCAATATCTGTTCACGCAGAAGAGAAGGCCTTTTGGTAAATTCCAGAGTCAAATCTGTTTTGAGGAAATCATAAATCAGGCTTTGAGGAAAGATTTTTTTTAAATAAGTTGATTTGCCTGTTTTCCTTGGTCCCCATAAAAACGCAGATTGTCTATTGGGCAGGCTTATATTTAACTTTCTTTCGATATATTCCATCTCAGGATGGATCTCCTTTTTAGTTTAACTATATAGGAGTATATTCCTAATCAGTTTAATTGTCAAGCTCTGCTTTGTCTAAAGATAGGATTTTGGTTTTTCTGTTGGTGATGATTTTCCCTCCTCTATGGGATTTCTGCTTTCCATGGACATAGGATTTCTGCTTGAACTAAACCGCTTCGCGGTATAAAGAAAAGCTTCTGGTGGGTATTTTGCATAAAATAATCTTATCATTCGTAAATCTTCTATAAAGAGTTTAGGAT
>JAWLEN010000162.1:0-4054 GCA_041686095.1 Candidatus Aminicenantota bacterium | reverse complement strand
GCGCGGAGAAGACAGTCCGCATTTGATTTGCTTTCTTTGGTGAGGTCCACAGAAGAAAATTTGGCTCCAGGTTGGGAAGCATACCATCCCAGAGGTTCGAGAGGTTTGAAATCAAGCTTCTGGTCTTTATCCAGATCCATGAAGGCTAGAACACTGTAATGACCTGAGGGAAGACGGGAAAATTCATAGGTTGAGGGTTCACTCAAAGCGATTTCTTTAAAGGGTTTTTTAGCTCCGTATATATCACTCTTGCTGAGGGAAACGACTCTTCCCTGAGAAGTCACATCCAGCTTGTACAAACGGATTTGAACCGGACCTTTTAGATCCCCTTGGTATTGGATCTTTCCGGAGAGAGTTCTGTGTTGTTCAGGAGCTGCGGTAATGGCACAGAATAAAAAAAGAATAATGACTGATTTCATTAGATTTGTTACCCATGTTGGTTGATTCATTTTTCCTCCTTCTGATCTTCATTTAAAAACCATTTTACAATTTTGTGAGATTATCATTCAAACATAAAATTATGCTTGACACTTCTCTCACTTCACTATATTTCTTTATACTTATTAAAAAATCAGTCACCATGAAAGGACAATCGATGAAAAAATTAACATTGTTTCTCTCTGCTTTTATAATTATTTTAATGGGAGTCAGTATCTTTACTTTATCCGGGATCGAATGCGGTCAGGAAGAGCCGGCGGCCAAGCTTTTAGGCGAATGGTTTGTCGCAGGCAAATACGGGGCCGGAGATGGCGAAGCCCTGTTTAAAGCGGATATGACCTACTCCTTAAAGGAAGTTCACTCTGACGGCACTACAGTGACTCATAAAGGAGAATACAGATTGGATCCCTCTCAAGAACCATGTGCCATCGACTTATGTGTGGGAAAATTCAGTAATCCTGGATCAGAGTGGGTCACTACTTTTGGGATTTTGAGGTTTCTATCAGAGGATGAAGCTGAAATTCATTTTGATCCCAGCGGCAAACGTCCGAGTACTTTTGACGGGGCTACTGCCAAAAACACTCACCGGATGACACGAAAAAAATAATGATCCCTTCTTCATATACTCCTCATTAAATGTTTTGAAACACCTCTTTGATTTCAATATTCCTTTTTTTCAGTTCCTCAATGAATTTTTTGTAAAGATCAGGTGTTATGGCGTCTTCTGGAGCCACGATACCTTTTTCCTTTATGTCTCCCCTGCCGATCATGCGGGCCGTAATAGCCATAGGATAGCCGGTAACCCGCATCATAGAAGATATATCATTAGTTGTGTCTGCCTTATCCCACATGAAATACTCGATTCTGACTTTTTTACCGTCTTTTTTGCCTACTAATGTGTTATACATGACACAAACATCGGTTTCCCCTTCATTGGGAAGGAGCTTGGGAGTGATCATGGATAACAGAAATTCTCTTGGAACGATCTTAGTGCCTTTGAAATCAACCGGTTCAATGTCCAGCATGCCGCACTCTTTGAGTGTCTGGACGCCGCCCCAGTGTCCTGGCCATCGTACTGTCTTTTCAGCAAATTCCTGGAGCTCAGGCCGGGTGAAAAGGAAGCTGGGCATTCCCGGAGTCACCGCGCACTCCAGTTCCACATCCTGACCAAATTGGTTGAATCTGAATTTCTCCCGGTCTGTAGCCGCATTCACCTCAACGATCTTGCCGTTCTTGATGACATTCAGTTTGATCATGTATTCTCTTAATACATGTTCAAAAGCCCAAGTTATCATGTATCGCAAAGGATGATTTTTAGCTGCCTCCTGCGATGGAATCCCCCCCACTCGAGCCACAGCGCGTTCTGAAACATCGATTTTTCTCATGCCGTCGCCCACTGTTATATTGCTTAATCCCGGGGCAAATCCCATCCCATCCACGAAAGTCACATTGTTTTCAACCGCTTTCTCGTGGAGCCACTCTCCGTATTCCTCCAGAGTCATCCCCTCAGGCAATTCCAATCCTTCTGTTTCATAGGCATCCGGAGTGCGGTGAAACTCCTCTATGGTATCCACAATGTCAAGGCCGCTTTCTATGGCAAAATTCACGGTCTTATAACTGGTCTGTCGGTCAGGCAAAGTCAAAACACCCACGTCATACTGCTTCATCAAATCAATAACCGCTTCTTTATCATTGATGTCAAGCACATGGGGTTTCACTTTATCACTGCCTATCCAATTTTTGACTTTCTCAAGTGTCTCTATATGTCTCCCGCAGATGCCGATCTGTTCCACATCAGGATCCGGTGCCAGATCCCAGGCTACTGCCGAACCTATCTTTCCTGAACCACCAAAAACTAATATTTTCATGCCGTCCTCCTTAAAATATTTAAAATATAATCTTATTGGTACTCATGCCCTCGCCTTGATGGACCGGACATGAGAAAATCCTAAAAATTGACCTTTGATGAATCGATTTTGTTTCAGGATGTAAAGTTTATTATTGCCAAATACGCAGCAATGTCAATACAAAAAAAGCAGACTGATTCCTCAAAATGTCACTGTGGCCTTATAAAGGAGTTTATTTTTTAGGGAAAAGAGCGTTGAATAGAGGGTTGTCCTGGATTGAATCATTCACAGTGTTAAAAAAAGTTGACGTTAATCGCCTTTTCCCTTATTATTTTCATTCTGAATGAGATTATTAAAAGAATCCACACCCTATAGGCTGTTGAAAAGAAAAACAGATACAGCTGTCACATTGAAAAGTATAACTGTTATCATCCTGCTTTCTTCCCTTTTAATTGATCCCATGGTCGGCACTTTGACCTGGCTTCATTACAAAAAGAGTGTGGTTAAAAAAGAAGTGAAAAGACATATTATTAAGGGGATTGACAAAGATAACCTGGTGCTTCTTAAATTTTCAAAACAAGAAACTCAGACAGAACTGCGCTGGTCTCATCCCGGGGAATTTGAATACGACCGCAAGATGTTTGACATTGTGAAAACAAAGACTGAGGGTGACACGGTTTATTATTGGTGCTGGTATGACCATGAAGAAACCATGCTGAACAGGAAGTTAGAAAATATCGCAGACCAAGCTTTAGGAAAAAGCCCTAATGTCAGAAAAGAAATCGCTCTGCTGATTTCTCCCTCTAAGATTTTATATTTCCCCTTTTCTTTCAGCAGTGATTTATCCATTCCTGATTTTTTGTGTAACCAGGTTGATTTATTTTATAGTTTGTCTTCTCAAATTTTTTTCAAACCCCCTACCCCTCCTCCTCAAACAGGTTAAACAAACCACTCATTTTATGAATTTCGGATGGCAGAGATATTTTAATGTCCGGACTGATTGTCCCTATTCCAATCATTTAATTTTCTTGAGTTGAAAAGGAGTGCAAAAATACAATGAAAAAAATAGCCATTACCCTGCTGTTTTTCGGGCTTTCCTACGGCGCTTTTTCCCAAACAATAACCATTAAAGATCGGGAGACTAAAGAACCTATTGAATGGGTTTCTCTGGTCAGTAAGAGTCCCCGTATCCAGGCTAAGACAAATGAAAAAGGAGAGGCGGACATAACTTCTTTCAAAGGTGCCGAAGAAATAATCATTTCAAGGCTGGGCTATAAAACCGACATAAAAAGTTATGCAGACCTCGAATCATTATCTTTTGAATTATTCCTTGAGCCCAAACCGCTCGGTATGTATGAGATCGTGGTTTCTGCCACACGCTGGAGGCAGACTTCCAGCGATGTTCCGTCAGAAATCATTACCATTACGCCTGTTGAAGTGGGCCTGCAGAATCCGCAAACAGCTGCGGATTTATTGGAAGTTTCAGGTAAAGTGTTTATTCAAAAAAGCCAGCTGGGCGGGGGAAGTCCTATGATAAGAGGATTTGCCACCAACCGTTTGCTTTATACTGTGGACGGGGTTCGTATGAATACAGCCATCTTTCGTGGAGGTAATATTCAAAACGTTATATCCCTGGATCCTTATGCCACTGAAAGTACTGAAGTGTTTTTTGGCCCCGGTTCGGTGATTTACGGCAGTGATGCCATTGGTGGAGTGATGAGCTTTCAAACACTTGTACCGCAGTTTTCGCTTTCAAATAAGGAAGCGTC
>JAWLEN010000161.1:0-4071 GCA_041686095.1 Candidatus Aminicenantota bacterium | reverse complement strand
CCTTTTCTTCGGCTTTTTCAGCAGAACCGCTTCTTCTATATTTCCTTCATCTTCTGTCTTTTCCGCTTCTTTCATTTGTTTATAGGCAGCTTCTCCAATGTCTTCTTGCTCTGCCCTTAAATCTGGAATCAAAAATAATGAAAAAATGAGAAAAGTTGAGAAAATAAAAATAACCGAAATTGATAATAGGATTCCTTTCTTGTTCATTTTCACTCCTCCTTCAAAACTAAAGTTGAACACACTCACCTCTTGAATGACTTCATCTTATAATAATTGAGTCCTTCCTTAAAGACAAAAAGCCAGGGAAATCCGAAAATTTTTAACCTTGACCCTTAGGGATTTTGATTTTACAATGAGTCGAGCATGATGAATAAGGGGAAGATATGATAAAAAAAATAGGATTTCTGACCATCCTCTCACTAGCTCTTCTTTTTGTTTTGACTTTTTGCGGTAAGCAAAAATCGGAGTGGGAGGGAGAGATTTATGAATCAGAGGGGGTGAAAATTGTTCGGAATCCCAAAAATCCTATGTACGAGAACGATGTATTCGATCTTGAATTAGAGCTCTCTATAGGCGGAAAGGATGTCCCTAAAGAAGAATACATATTCACAAACATCAAAGAAATATGTGTGGATGATCAAGAAAATATTTACATAGTGGACCCCAATCAAAAATCCATAAAAAAATTCAACCGAAAGGGTGAATTTTTGTTCACCATTGGAAGGTCGGGACAGGGCCCTGGTGAATACGGCTGGCCGTGGGATATCTGCCTCTCATCTGACAGAGTTGGGATTTTGGATCTAATCTACCGAAGACTTATTTTATATTCCCTGGATGGAGAGTACATCAAACATATCAACACATTCAAAAAAGGCCAACCCTTTGACATCAAAATGAATTCCAATCAAGAATTCATTGTCTATGCCCTCGCTCATGGGGAGAAAAGCATATATGAACTCAGCCGGTTTGATTCAGATTTTAGAAAACTGGATGTGATTGATTCTTTTGAAAGAGAAAAAATCCCCCTACTGGATTCACTTGCGCCCAAAATTCATTGGTGTCTGAATAAAAAAGATGACATCATCTGGGGATTTTCAGACAGGTATGAGATCAAAATCCAGAACGCTCAAGGCCAACTCACCACCCGGATCCTCAGGAATTACGACCCAATTCCAGTGGATGAACAAAAATACGCGGAGCAAATCAAGATAAAATTCGGAGGCAGAGCACCGGGCCCTCAATTCCAGCAGAAGTTACCAAAATTTCATCCGGCTTTTCATTCCCTTCTTTCTGATGATAAAGGAAGAATCTATATCGGTGTCTTTGATAAAGAAGAAGATAGCCAAAGAACCTATGATATTCTGGACGCCGAAGGAAGATACCTAGCAAAAACCAATCTTCCGGTCACGCCTTTTCTGTTTAAAAAAGGAAAGCTTTACAGCCTCAAACAGGACTCAGATGGATATCTGATGATCAACCGGTATAAAATAAAATGGAAAAAATTATGATTGATCCTTTTCCTTCACCCGTTCAGCTTCGTAAATTCCACCGGGCTGATTGAGCTCAAGAGCTGTGACCTGGCCTTTGTCATCAAACTTGAATTTCAAACTGACAACTTTAGCCCTATCAAGGACAAACTCCTCTCCTAATGCCGGAATCAAAGCATAAACCTCCTGTCCCGGAATATAAAGCGTAAGTTGGTCACCCTGTAGACTTATGGTCAGGATTTGGTCAATCAGCTTGTACTGTCCCACAAACTGCTCAAGATAATCCGGATCAAAAAGTTTGGCATCTGGCTTTTTCTTAAACACAATCGGTTCCAGAGTGGGTTCAAAGGGGGCTTCCAATTCAGCCACAAATCCATTGACATTGGTGCGGAAAGTGAACTTCATGTCTTCGAAAGTGGGATCATCGGCCCTTTTGGCATTGAAAGTCTCATAATGCCAGTGCTCAAGAGGAGTGGTGATGGCATTAAAAGTGAATAAAAGTCCTTCCTTCTCTTGAAAAACCTTGATATCACCGTATCCGGGATGATTATAATCACCGGTGTAATCTTCAAGCTTGTGAGCTGGTTCTGTTCCAGCTACTTTTCGAGTTTCTTTCTTCTTTTCGGCTTCCTCTTCCACTTTCTCTCCCTTTTCTTTTCGTTCTGCCGCTAATCCGATCCAATCCTTAGGTTCCTCTCCCAATATGAGATCAGCCGCATGCCGAATGAGCAGCTCGGGCAGGGCGGCTCCGTTTTTATTGGCCAGCACCACAAATCCCAGCCCCTCTTTAGGCAGCATGCTGACCATGGCCGAAAAACCATCAATATTGCCACCGTGATGCACTCTTTTATGGCCCCGGTAGGTATCCACAAACCAACCCATCCCATAGTCAGCTGGAGTCACTTCAGGTATGGCCGGGGTTTCACCTGTGGGCATATGAGCCAGATGCATATCCTCCAGAGTCTGGGCATTGATTATCTGTTGACCTTTGAATTTTCCTTGATTGAGATGAACCAAAAGCCATTGGCTCATTTCGTTCACGCTGGAATTGATGGATCCGGCAGGACCGATATTGGTGATGTTTCTGAACGGAATCTTTTTGATCTCGCCTTTTTCCTCACGGTATGGAAGAGCATGATTCTCATCTTTTTGGGAATCTTCAACTGAAAAATTAGTTCGCTTCATTCCCAAAGGCATAAGCACATGGGAGCGTATGGCATCTTCCCATTCCTGGTCTGTGAGCACTTCCACCAGATAACCGGCTGTGAGAAACATCAGATTGTTGTACTGAAATCTCTGGCGCAGATCAGCTGAGGGTTTGAGATAAGCCAGTCTTCTGACAAATTTTTCGCGGGATGCCTGGTAATTGTTGTACCAGACCAGGTCATGACGGGGAAGACCGGACCGATGAGTCACCAAATCACGGGGCGTCAGGCGCTGGCTGGCAAACAGATCAAAAAGCTCAAACCAAGGAATGTAGTTGTGGACAGGAGTTTCCCAATCCAATTTACCTTTATCCACCAGAGTTCCCATGGCAAAAGTGGTGAAAGCTTTGGAAGCAGATCCTATAGCAAGGAGCGTGTCAGCTGTCATGGGAAGCTGGTTTTTGACGTCCCTAAAGCCGTATCCTTTGGCTAGAATAACCTCATCATCCTTAACCACTGCTACAGCCACTCCCGGGGCATTAAGGCTTTCCATTCCTTTTTTGACCAGATCGTCAAAATCAGCCAGAGCCTTTTTGGCTTTGGCCACAGGGCTGATTTCCCTTTTGAGGACAAATGGAAAAGTCTGTCCGCTCTGGGTGAAATCTCCGGTGATTTGAGATCTGTCTTGACTCAGCGTCCCTTTAAAAACAGGCTCGCCAGGCCCTCCGCTCATCCCAAAAGAGATATCATTCCCCTCTACAGTGATGTTTTCAAGCGGCAGGTTTTTGGCATTCTGAGTAGGAATGGATATCTTGCCTGCCCAAGATCCATCAGATTCTTGGCTCAAATCAACAAGAATCTCCAGCTTCATCCCGGGAATATCAATCGAACCTTCCCAATGACCAGTCAATGAATCCGGCTGTCCAGAAAAGGCTGATTGAGGGATAAGCATTAAAATGAGACACAAACATAGAATAAAAGGCTTTGGTTTTATTTTCATGAACTCCTCCTTCTAACCAATACGTATTTTTTCTTTGTATGGTTCAATTTGATATTATACTTTATCCCTATAAATTTTTAGAATCATTCAAAAAAAATTAGGTAAACAGGTAAGACGGTACTGTATTTTACTGTATTTTTAAGGAGGCGCGGATGATTTTTGGAAAAGGATCGGTCTGGATAAAATAAAAATTCTCTTGAGAATCAATGGTTATGAGCTCTCTGTTTTCGGGTAATTCGATTCTTTTAAGAAACTGTCCCTCAGAATTAAAAAACTCTAAAAATTTCTGAATATCATATTTTTTCTCGTCTTTCTTCTCTACAAGCCGCAGACAGTTGATGAGGTATTTTTGGCCCACCTTATAGCAGGGTCCGGAACAATCTGAAGGATAAACCGATACTCCGGAATGACCTCTCACACTCACAATCTTAATATTGGG
>JAWLEN010000160.1:0-4074 GCA_041686095.1 Candidatus Aminicenantota bacterium | reverse complement strand
ATATGGATTTTATTTTTATTCATGACAATACTTCAAATCCGGATATAATGTCCAACAGTTCAGCGGTTATGGATTCCTGGCGCTGATGCTGGTATTTTGTATTCAGGTCATCCAACCGCTCCTGAATGTTCTTTTCAGCAGCCTGCATGGAAGAAAGCCGACTGGCGTTCTCACTGGTTAAAGATTCCATGGAAGCGCGGTATAAAGCCACAAAAAAATACTCTTGGAGAAGTGCTGAAAACAGCTCCTTCCAATCCATATATAAGGAAGGCAGCATATGAGTAGGCCATTCCTTGGTTGAAAGACTGTCCAGCCAATTTTTGTCTAACGGAAACAGCTTTCTCATAGTCTGGACATAAGTAGTGCCTGAAGAGGTTCGATTATAAAACAAAATGATCCGGCCCACCTTTTTTTTCAGCCTCCATTCCTCTATCTTTATCAGCATTTCCTGATTCACCTCATTCACGTCAACCATGGAGCCAAAAACATTGATGCCTTCATCCACTTCAATTCCCAAACCATCCAATTGTCCTATCAATTTTTCACCGAGAGCCATGACCGTCAGGTTTTCTCTTTGAATATCCATTTCATTGATCTTTTGTCGGGTGAACTCTGCAATTTTGTCATTAAACTGCCCCACCATTCCCTGCTCTGAACCAAAAACCACAGCCCCGCATTTTTCTTGTTCGCCGGGCTGTAAAAATCGGACTTTTTCAGGTTTGTTCCTCATGGCTATCTGCAGTCCCATACGAATAGCTCGGAAATAATCCTGCAGAGACTCCACAGCCTTTTCATATTCCCGTATATTGACCGCAGCCAGAGACTTCATGGTTTTAACCACTGAGTGAAGGTCTTTGGCGCTCTGCAGTTTTCTTCTTATTGTTTCCAGTTGTTCCATCACTCTTCCTCTTGAAGATCAGAAATAATATCGTCTATTTCAGATAAAATGAGGCTTTTATCCTTTTCCTCTAATTTTTCTCCGGATTCTATAAGACGTGCCACTTCAGGAACACGGTCTCTGATTTTATCCTGGATGCGTTTCTTGGCTTCTGCGATTTTGCTTAAAGGAATTGGATCCAGTTTTCCTTCAGAAACAGCCAAAAGAACAGCCATTTGTTCAGCCACGGAAATGGGTTTATATTGAGACTGCTTCAAGACTTCCCGAACCCTCCGGCCTCTTTCCAAAGTCTTGCGGGTTTCTTCATCCAGACGGGTGCCAAAACGGGCGAATGTCTCCAGTTCCTTATACTGAGAATAAGAAAGCCGGAGGTCTCCGGCCACGGCTCGGTAAGCAGGAAGCTGTGTTTTTCCTCCCACCCTGGAAACGGATTTCCCCACATCAACAGCAGGTAGAATTCCTTCTCCAAACAACTTAGGTGAAAGATAAATCTGGCCATCAGTAATAGAAACCAGGTTAGTGGGAATGTAAGCAGAAATATTTTCAGCCTGAGTTTCTATGATGGGAAAAGCAGTCAATGAACCACCCCCGTATTCTTCTCTAAGATGAGTGGACCGTTCCAGTAATCGGGAATGAATATAAAAAATATCGCCAGGATAAGCTTCTCTGGCCGGAGGACGGCGGAGAAGCAGAGATAATTCCCGATAAGAGCGGGCATGTCTGGTTAAATCATCATACACAATCAGTACATCCTTCCCTTTTTCCATAAAATATTCGGCCATGGTGGTGGCTGCATAAGGTGCGATATAATTAAATCCGGGCGGGTCTTCTCCATGAGCTGACACCACTATGGTGTAATCCATGGAATTGAATCTCTTTAAATCAGCCACTATTTTAGCTGTCGAAGCGCTTTCCTTACCTATAGTGCAGTAAACACAAATAACATCTTTATCTTTTTGATTGATAATGGTATCTAAAGCCACGGCTGTTTTTCCGATCTGGCGGTCTCCCAGGATCAATTCTCTCTGACCTCGGCCCACTGGAATCAAGGCATCCACAACCTGAAGCCCGGTCTGCAGCGGAACCTCAACCGGCGATCGATGCATAATGGGAGGCGCTTTTCTTTCAATAGGCCATCTTTCCCGAGAACGGATCGGTTCACTCCGGTCCAAAGGCCGGCCCAAAGGATCCACCACTCTGCCCACCAATTCCTCTCCCACTGGAATATCAACCACTCTATGGGTCCTGCGGACTTCATCACCGGAATTGATATATTCATATTCGTCCAACAACACCACAGCCACTTCATCCTCGTCCAAGTTAAAAGCGATTCCCATTTTATGCCCGGGAAACCGCAGCAGCTCTTCGTATTTAACACCTGACAATCCCCGGATCCTCGCTACTCCTTTTCCGACATTAAACACTCGTCCTGTCTCCCGAGTGGATAGTTCTGCTTGATAACCTTCCAAAGAGCGAGACACGGCTGACTCTGTTTGCTCCAATAAACGGTCAAGCGAAGCAGGATTGTTTTTATTCTTGTTTTTTGGACTCATTTTTCTCTTTGTTTTCTGACTCAGCTTGGGAGTTTTCTTCTTCCTCCTTAGGAAGATTTTCTTTTAATTCTTGAGTCAAACGCTCTTCCAACTCACTTAAATAGCTGTCAATGCTCCAGGCTATGGTTTGGTCATGAGCGTGCAGCTCCACTCCGCCTATCAATCCTGACTCTTGTTCAAATTCCAGAGGCACTTCTTTGTCAAAAATTTCTTGAACCGCTTCCTCTAGCGATTTCCGAAGTTTCTTTTTAATCTCAAAGGCACTGATCACCATGACCTTTCCTGACGAACTTATCAGCTTCTCCTGGAGTTCTTTTTTTTTCTTTTTATCTAATTTCTTAATCCGGCTTATGAAATACTGGATAATCCGATCCTCCAACTCTTCATCTGCCAGGTCATTCAAAACCTTTCTGACAGCCGCATAGATTTGGCGGCCTGCTGTTTCTTTTAACTGAGTCAAAAAAGACTCTTTCTGCCTTTGCAGCGACTCCTGCCATTTCTTTTTATTTTCATCCACTTCCTTTCGGGCCTTATCAAGAAGATCCTGCTTTTTTTTATCTGCTTGTTGTTCCGCTTTATTGAGAATTTTTTGTTCCTCTTTTTCTAATTTTTCTTTTTTTCCCCTGAAAGATTCAGCTTCCTGATCCGCTTTCTCTTGTTTTTCTTCCGCTTCCCTCATCCGCGCTTTTATTTTTTCCTCTCTTTGATCCATGGCCCGAACAATTCGTTTATAAAGCAGCTGCCGGAGTAAAATGACCAAAATCAGGAAATTGATGATCTGGGCGATAAAGGTAAAAAGATCAATTTTCACACTTAGCCTCCTGACTGAATGACATGACTCCAAAAAGGATTGGCAAAGATCAAAATAATGGAAATCACAAAACAATAAATAGCGGTTGATTCAATCATAGCCAGCCCCACAAACAGAGTTCTTGTTATGGTATTGGATTCGTCCGGCTGCTGAGCAATGGAGCTCAATGCCTGAGCCAGAGCCCGCGCCTCTCCTAGTGCCGGACCAATG
The DNA here is from genome assembly GCA_041686095.1 of Candidatus Aminicenantota bacterium. Taxonomy (GTDB): domain Bacteria; phylum Acidobacteriota; class Aminicenantia; order Aminicenantales; family Aminicenantaceae; genus WJMT01. The sequence continues at coordinate 602 of JAWLEN010000160.1, read as the reverse complement.
GAGCCGATAGCAATGGTCAATCCAGCTATAATAATAGATGCTGCACCGATTATATTGATACTTCCCATGATTACTCCTCCTTTTCTTTTGATTCTACTTTACGCTGTTCCTCTTCCTGTGCCCGGGTAGCTGAAGCAATGTACACAGCCGCTAAAACAGCAAAGATATACGCCTGTATCTGACCGATCAGCAGGCTCAATGCTTCCATAACCACAGGTAAAAACAAGGGAGCCACTGAAAGAAGCAGGGCTGCAATCATAGTTCCGCTCATAACATTGCCAAAAAGACGTACAGCCAGGGCCAAGGTTCGTGATAATTCTCCAATCACATGGAAAGGAAGCATAAAAACAGAGGGTCTGATGTAACGCCTGAAATATCTGGCTGCTCCGGCTTGGGCTATCCCGTAAATAGGAACCGCAAAAAATACGCACACAGCCAAAGCTGCCGCGGTGGTTATGGAACCTGTAGGTGGTTCATACCCGGGAACAAAAGCCAAAAAGTTAGATACAGAAATGAATAAAAACAAAGTCCCTATAAAAGGCAGATACGGAGAGGGATCCCTGCGGATGATATCTTTGATCTGGCTTCTAATGATATCCACC
>JAWLEN010000050.1:0-18111 GCA_041686095.1 Candidatus Aminicenantota bacterium | reverse complement strand
TAAAAGGAAAGGAAAGAGCCAGATCTCCCATTTTAATGTCCGGGGGATAGGATAAGTCAAGGTCATCTCTATCAATAGGATATTTTTGTTTCAGAACCTTGTACAGGCTTTTCTTTATTTCTTTTTTTAAAGTAATCATTTTATTTCCGCTCATTATACCAAAAATCCTGGACTATTCATAAAACATGTGTGTATTTAACAAATATTAAGATGGAGAAGGGCATTGGGTTCGTCACCCGCTCGATTCACCAGCGATGAATCTCTCTCCCGGTTCGGGCTTCGCTCTCCTCTAAAGAGGAACCATGCCCGCTCAGCCCTCACAAGGGACTCCTCACCCCATGCCCTTCTCCATCTATAGCAAACTCGGCTCGTGAATAGCCAGGATTACATTTTAGGTTATTCACGAGTAATATTTCTTGCATAACCTGAGATTATATGGTAGTAAATTACCTTAATCATATGAGAGGTTTAATATGAAAAAAACAAGGCTTTATAGGTATCATAAAGACTCCGGAGCAAAGCTGGTGGATTTCTTTGGATGGGAAATGCCGGTGGAGTATTCGAGTATTGTTGAAGAGCACAATGCTGTGCGCCAAAAGGCTGGCTTATTCGATGTCAGTCATATGGGCGAAATTCTGGTTTCTGGTCCTCAAGCCCTTGATTATGTTCAGTATCTGACCCCTAATGATGCTTCCCTCTTAAACACTCGAAAAGCTCAGTATTCGGCTTTGACCACTCCCCAAGGAACTTTTGTGGATGATATGTTGGTCTATAAACTCAGTGATACAGATTACCTGCTGGTGGTCAATGCAGCTAACACGGATAAAGATTTTGATTGGGTAAAAAACCATACAAAAGACTTTGATGTGAAAGTCAAAAACATGAGTGATCAGTACACCCAGCTCGCATTACAGGGGCCCAAAGCCCTCCAAATTCTAAAACCCTTAACAGACATTGAACTGGAGGAAATGAAACCTTTTCGGGTAAGAAATGGAAAGGTCAAAGGCGAGGATGCTCTTGTCTCCAGAACTGGATACACTGGAGAGAATGGATTTGAGATATACACTCTGTCCTCGAATCCCGGGGAAATTTGGGAATCCATACTCGAAGAAGGAAAAAGGTTTGGGATTAGACCAATAGGTTTGGGGGCTAGAGATACTCTGCGTCTGGAAGCTTGTCTTATGCTGTACGGCAATGATATTGATGAGACCACCACTGTTCTGGAAGCTGGGCTGGGTTGGCTGGTCAAATTCAATAAAGGAGATTTCATGGGCAGGGATAGTCTGCTGAGGCAGAAAGAAGAAGGAATCAAGAAAAAAATTACTGGGTTTGAAGTAAAGGGAAGAGGCATTGCCAGGCATGATTATCCGGTTTTTATTGAAGGAAAAGAGGTTTCAAAAGTTACTTCAGGAACTTTTTCTCCTTATTTTAAAAAAAGTATAGGATTGGCTTATTTGCCTATCACCCATATTGAACCTGGCCAAAAAATAGAAATAGGCATTAGAGGAAAAAAGGTGGAAGCCGAAGTTGTCCAGACACCTTTTTATTCCAGAAAGAAGAAGTAGTCAGTATACAATTCACAGTTTTTTTACATTAAACTTTAAGCATTAATATACGTTATAATAAATGCAGATAATAAAAGGAGGTTATAATGTATCCAGAAGATTTTAGTTATACCAAGGATCATGAATGGGTCAAGGTCGAAGGAGATACAGCAACAGTTGGAATAACCGATTTTGCCCAAAATCAGTTGGGTGATGTGGTGTTTGTTGAACTCCCTGAGCCCGGAGACGAGCTTGAAGCCCATCAAACTCTGGGAGTGGTGGAATCTGTAAAAGCGGTGTCTGATATTTACTCTCCCATTTCCGGGGAAGTGACAGAAATCAACGAAGGATTGAACGATGACCCTGAAATTCTGAATCAGGATCCTCATGGAAAGGGATGGATCATCAAATTAAAGGTGAAAGATGAATCAGAATTGGAAGACCTTATGACTGCCTCTGAATATGAAAAGTATTTAGAAGGGCTGGAAGAAGAATAATAAATACCGAGGAATAAGAAAAAATGAGTTATATTTCTTTAAGCCAGAAAGACAAGAAAGAGATGCTCAAAGTTATTGGAGCATCCTCTCCACAGGAGCTGTTTGATTCCATTCCAGATGACATAAAATTGAAACGGAAATTAAAAATCCCCAAAGCAAAGACAGAACCTGAGATAATGGAATATTTTAATCAAATGGCTCATAAAAACAAAAATAATGAGTACATTTGCTTCCAAGGGGCAGGAGCTTATCGGCATTTTATTCCTGCGGCTGTGGATTATTTAAGCAGCAGAGGGGAGTTTGTCAGTCCTTACACTCCTTATCAAGCCGAAGTCAGCCAAGGGACCCTTCAGCTGATATTTGAATTTCAGACTCTGATCTGTCAGCTGACAGGAATGGAGATTTCCAATGCTTCTCTTTATGATGGAGCCTCAGGAACAGCTGAAGCTGTGCTCATGGCCAGCCGGATCAATCGAAAATCAAAAATATTGGTTCCAAAGACTCTTCATCCTCATTATAGGGAAGTCATTAAGACATACACTAAAAACCTTGATATGGATATTCAGGAAATCAAATATGATGATTCAGGTCAGATCAGTATGACAGAGCTAAAAAAACATCTGGATAAAGAGACCTCAGCTGTTTTGTGCCAGTCTCCTAATTATTTTGGTGTTATTGAGAACTTAGACAAGATTTCCTCTTTGGCTCATGAAAACAAGGTCCTGTCCATTGCTGTGGTCACTGAAGCCAGCTCTTTGGGCCTGCTCAAACCTCCGGGTGAGCAGGGAGCTGATATTGTCACAGGCGAAGCTCAGTCATTTGGAATACCCCTCAGCTTTGGAGGTCCTTATTTGGGATTTATGGCTTGTCAAAAGGAATTTTTAAGACAATTTCCGGGACGGATTTCAGGTGAAACCAAGGATGTCAACGGAAACCAGGGATTTGTATTGACTTTGTCCACCAGAGAGCAGCATATAAGGAGGGAAAGAGCCACTTCGAATATTTGCACCAATCAAGCTCTGTGTGCGCTCAGAGCCACTATATTTTTAGAACTTCTGGGAAAAAATGGATTGAGACAGTGGAGCTGGCAAAATCTTCAAAAAGCAAACTATGCCTATGACCTTTTGAAAGGGATCAAAGGAGTCAAATCCCCCTTTTCTGGAAAAGTATACAATGAATTTGTCATCCAAACTGAGAAAGACTGGGCAGATATAGAAAAGGGATTGATGAAAAAGAAAATAATTCCAGGCATTTCTTTAGAAAAATATTATCCTGAACTGAAAAAATGCGGTTTGGTGTGTGTGACTGAAGTGAGTCAAAAACAGGATCTGGACAGATTTGCTGAACAGTTCAAAGAGATTTTATCAGCTTAAGAAAGGGGTGAAGGAAGAAATGAACATGATACGCGAACGTTTGATATTTGAGATAAGTGATAAAGGAAAAAAAGGTTTCACATTTCCTGAGCTGGATGTGCCTGAAAAGAAAAATCTGACTGATTCCATTCCAGTTAGAGAAGATATAAAGGATTTCCCTCAGGTTTCTGAACTGGAGGTAGTGAGACATTTCACACGTCTTTCCCAGGCCAACTACTGTATTGACAAAGGGATTTATCCCTTGGGGTCCTGCACCATGAAGTACAATCCCAAGATCAATGAAAAAGTGGCACAGATAGAAAATTTTATCTCAGCTCATCCCTCTCTTGATCCCAAATTTTGTCAGGGCAATCTTGAGATCCTTAGTGAATTAGAGGACATGCTCATAGAGATCACAGGCATGAAAGCCTTTACTTTTCAGCCTGCAGCCGGAGCGCAAGGTGAACTCGTGGGAATGATGTTGATCAGAGCCTGTCTGGAAGATAGGGGAGATCCCAGAAAGTTTGTTCTGATTCCAGACTCAGCTCACGGCACCAATCCTTCAAGTGCTCATATATGTGGTTATAAAGTCAAAGAGATAAAGTCCAATAAGTCCGGAACTGTGGATTTAGAGGATCTGAGAAAGAATATGAACAAAGATGTGGCCGCTGTCATGATCACCAATCCAAACACGCTGGGTATTTTTGAATGCCAGATCAAAGAAGCAGCTGAGATTGTTCATTCACAGGGAGGCCTTGTGTACATGGATGGAGCCAACATGAATGCTTTGATGGGAATCTGCCGCCCAGGGGATATGGGAGTTGATGTCATCCATTTAAACCTGCATAAAACTTTTTCCACACCTCATGGAGGGGGAGGCCCGGGGTCCGGACCTGTAGGGGTTCAAAAGGGACTTGAACCCTATCTTCCTATTCCCAGGATCAAACACAAAGGAAGTCATTTTTCTTTGGATGAAAACTATCCGAAGACTATTGGCCGGATTCATGGTTTTTATGGTCATTTTTTGGTGGTGGTCAAGGCATTGGCTTATATCCTGTCTTTAGGGCCGGATGGACTCAAGGAAGCCTCAGAAACAGCGGTCTTGAATTCCAATTACATAAGGAAAAGCCTGGAGAAAGAATATCACCTTAAATATAAAGCGCCCACTCTGCATGAATGTGTTTTTTCAGACAAATACCAAAAAAAGCACAACATCTCTAATATCGATATTGCCAAAAGACTTATTGACCTGAAAGTTCATCCCCCCACCATGTCATTTCCTTTGATTGTGCATGGAGCTTTGATGACAGAACCTACGGAAACAGAGAGTAAAGCAGATTTGGATTTATTTATTGATGCCATGAAGCAGATTGATAGAGAAGCTAAAGAAAATCCGGATGTTCTGAAATCAGCTCCTCAAGAGTCTTATGTCCGGCGGCTGGATGAGACAAAAGCAGCCAGAGAGCCAAGATTGAGATGGAAGCCTTAAGAGAAAGAGTCTGATGAGCATTCAAAGTTTGATCATGAAGCTGGAGGAATTTTGGGCCAACCAAGGCTGCTATTTAGCACAGCCTTATGATTTGGAAGTGGGGGCTGGGACCATGACTCCAGATACATTCTTTAGGGTGATTGACAAAAAACCATGGAAGGTGGCTTATGTCCAGCCTTCCCGGCGCCCCACAGATGGAAGATTTGGAGAGAATCCACACAGAGTTCAAAAGCATTTTCAGTATCAAGTGGTCATGAAGCCTTCTCCTTCAGATATTCAGGAGAGATATTTAGAAAGCCTGAAATTTTTAGGGATAAAACTAAAAGAACATGATATTCGATTTGATGAAGACAACTGGGAATCACCCACTATAGGAGCCTGGGGAGTCGGATGGCAGGTTCTGCTGGACGGATTGGAAATCACCCAGTTTACTTATTTTCAGCAGGCTGGTGGGGTTGAAATCTTTCCTGTACCTGTTGAAATCACCTACGGTCTTGAAAGGCTGGAGATGTTCTTAGAGGGAGTGGATAATATTTATGACTTAAAGTGGTCAGAGGATGTGACTTACAGAGATCTCCGGTTTTTAGAAGAAAAAGAGTTTTCAGAATATAATTTTAACCAGGCTGATATCAATGCGCTGCATAAATCTTTTTCCATGAATGTCCGGGAAGCAAGAAAATTAATCAGGAAAGGTCTTCTTCTTCCGGCGTATGATATGTGTTTGAAGTGTTCGCACTTGTTTAACCTTCTGGATTCCAGGGGAGCTATCAGTGTGACAGAAAGAGTCAAAATTATTTCCCAAATTAGAGCTTTGGTCATCAAAATCACTGAAAGATATACGGCTGGAAAGGAGTCTTAGTTTCTATGGAGTTTTTGTTAGAAATAAACACAGAAGAGATGCCGGCTGCTCATGTTAAATCAGGTTTAGATCAATTAGAACAAGGGTTTGAGAGGCGGCTTAAGGATGCGCATCTGGTTGGTGAGGATCAAAAACCCGGAGAGATAAAGACTTTTGGAACATGCCGACGTTTGGTTTTATATGGGGACATAGTCCCAAAACAGCAATCCAAGCAAGAGGTCATCATAGGTCCTCCCAAAAAAGTCGCCTTTGATAAAGACAATAATCCAACAGCCGCAGCTAAAGGATTTGCTAAATCAAATAAGGCAAAAGTCAATGACTTGGAAATCATAAAAAACAAGAAAGGTGAATATGTCGGTATCAAAAAGACGGTAAAAGGAAAAGATGCGGTCGGGTTACTGAAAAAGATTCTTCCAGAACTGATATCCGGACTTTCTTTTCCTAAAATGATGAGATGGGGGAAAAGTTCGGTTCGTTTTTCCAGACCCATCAAAAATATACTCTGCCTGTGCGGAGGAGAATTGGTCCCATTTAAATTCGGAGATATCTCCACTACTTCATATACTTATGGACACAAATTATTTTTTCCGGAAAAAATAAAGGTAGATTCTTTTGAGGATTATTTATCCAAACTCGGACAGAAGAAAGTCATTGTCGATGCTGAATCAAGGAAACAAAAAATTGAAAAACAGATAAAAGATAAACTTTCCTCTCTGAATGCCAAAGTTTATCCTGATAAAGAACTTCTGGAAAAGATCATTTATGATGTGGAATATCCCTATGTTTTTATGGGGGAATTTCCTGAAGATTATCTGAAACTTCCTATTGATGTGTTGAGTACCGCGATGAAAGTGGGGCAGAGCCTTTTTTCAGTGGTCAATAAAGAGAACAAGCAGCTCCCTGTATTCCTGGGGGTGACAGACGGCAGCCCTGACAGTAAATCTTTGGTAAAAAAAGGCAATGAGAGAGTGCTGAAGGCTAGACTGGAAGATGCTCGTTTTTTCTGGAAGCATGACCTGGAGACACCTTTGAAAGAGAAAAAAGACTTACTGGCGAGGATTGTTTATCAAGAAAAATTGGGAAATTATGAAGAAAAAATCTCTCGGATTAAACACATCGCTCGATTCCTTTCAGATCAATTAGGCATTAAAGATAAGAAAGACCTTATTCGATCCGCAGAACTGTGTAAAGTGGATTTGATCACAGAAATGGTCAGAGAATTCCCTTCTCTTCAGGGGAAAACAGGAGGTCTTTATGCCAAAGAGGAGGGATATCCCAAACAGGTCTGGAAAGCTGTCTATGAGCACTATCAGCCGGTGAGTCAGGATGATTCTCCTCCATCAACTATGAACGGAGCGGTTCTGTCCATTGCGGATAAGATCGATTCTATTGTGGGAGCGTTCGGGATTGGGATAGAGGTTTCCGGCTCTAAAGACCCCTTTGGATTGAGAAGAAATGCCCAGGGTATATGCCGGACTATTCTGAATAAAAAAATGAGTTTTTCGCTAGCCAGATTGGTTGATGAGACGGTTAATGGATACGGAAACATTCTCATTAAATCCAAGCAAGAACTCACTAAACAGTGCAAGGTATTTTTCCAGGACCGCCTTCATCATCTCTATGAGAGACAGGGATTTCGTTATGATTTAGTCAATGCGGCGCTTGGAGCTGGATTTGATAATATTTATTATTCTTTTCTCAGATTGAAAGCTTTGGATGAGATCAAGGACAGCTCTGATTTTAATTCACTGATCATAGTGGTCAAGAGAGTGAACAACATACTGAGAGGCCAGCCAAAAAGAAGAATGGAGCCGGATCTTTTTGAGGAAAAAGAAGAGATAAAACTGTACACAGAATATTCCACCTTAAAGGAGAAGATTCTGCCGCTGATTTCAACAGGAGATTTCAGTAAAGCCCAAAAATTTATTTTAGAGATTAGATCCACTATAGACAACTTTTTTGATCATGTTCTGGTGATGGCTGATGATCAAAAGCTGAGAAAAAACAGGCTTTCTCTTTTGCGAGCCATCAGCAAGCTTTTTTCAATGGTTGCGGATTACTCCCAAGTGGTCGTGGATATGGATAATTTGTAAAAAACGCAAATTACCATATCAGGATATGGCTAATTTAGGAAGCATTTCTAATTCCGTGATAGAGTTTATTTGACAGATAAGGGGAAGGGCAAGGGATTCGTCACCCGCTCGATTCCCCAGCGTGGAATCTCCCTCCCGGTTCGGGCTTCGCTCTCCTCAAAAGAGGAACCATGCCCGCTCAACCCTCACAGGGGATTCCTCATCCCTTGCCCTCTCCCCTTTTTAAACATTATACATCACCTCTATCACGGCTTTAGAAAGGATTACGATAATTTATAAAAGTTTGACTTTTAGGGGGGATTTGTTATAAATTTATGAAGTTAAGAATGATAATGATGGACGGGAGTACAAGAAGGAGTTGTTCATGGTAAAAAAGGGAATAGAAAGAAGAGCCTGCATCAGATTTGAAATCCCTGGTGCAACTGTCAGCTATAAGGTCTTCCGTTTTTCTCCTAAATTGAAAAGAAGTTATGGCGAGGAGTTTTGTCCGGTAATGGATTTAAGCCGGGGAGGACTTCGTTTTGTATGCCAGAATAAGCTTGATATAAATGCCAAAATTAAGATGAAAGTTTCGGTTCCGGGGGAAAGAATCCCTCTAGAGCTTTTAGGGAAAGTCAGGTGGTCAGCCGCCAATCCAGGAAAAAGCTATAAGTATCAAACCGGAGTTCAGTTTAATCCTTATGGAGAAAAAAAGAAGCAGAACTATCCTGGAAATCTAGTTAAAATAATTGCTTTGGAACAAAAATTTTCTGATGAGGAAGAAGGCTCTGAGAATTCTGGCAGAGGCGGAGATTTTGAAGTAGACGGATAAATCCAGCCAATAATTTATAAAACCAAAGTATTATTGAAAAACATCAATCATTCGGGCTAAGGCTGCTTTTCCTCTGTAATCAGGAAGAAGAATGGGAGCCCTTCTCTTTGTTTTTATCCCAGCGTCCTTGAGCTGTTTTATGTATTCTTTGGTGTGCTTCAGAGTTAATTTCAGAGTGGGATTGTTGTTTTTTACATATTCAGCCGTAGAGATTCCTGCTCTTCTTCCAAAGACCATGGTATCAAGAGTTGAATTTCCCATGAGTCTGTTCTTGCCGTGCACACCGCCAGATACTTCACCGGCTACCCAGAGGCCGTCAAGATTTGTTTTTCCCCATGGATCTGTCTCCACTCCTCCGTTCTGGTAGTGGAGGGTGGGGAATACAAGAACAGGATCTTTTCTCATGTCGATATCAAACCGGTTGTACATTCTTCTCATGCCAGGGAAAGCCTTGTCAATATATCCTTCTCCATTTTTGATTTCAATAAGCGGGGTATCCAGCCAAATGCCTCTCAATCCTGTGGGAGTGGTGATCCCTTTCTCTTTAACATAACATTCTTTGATGAACGAAGAAGCTTCAACATCTCGCGGCTCAAGAGGAAACACAAAGGCTTCTCCGTCTTTATTAACGGGCTGGGCCCCTGAGCTTCTGAGCTTTTCAGTGAGAAGATAGCCAACGATTTGGATAGGATAAGCAGCGCCGGTGGGATGATACTGAACAGTATCTATGTCTCTTAGTTTAGCGCCTGCATGATAAGCCAGGACAACTCCATCACAGGTGGCTCCATAGTGATTGGTGGTGGGAAAACCTCTGATATGAAGTCTTCCAAAGCCTCCTGTGGCAAGAATAGTGGCTTTGGCTTTGACTATTTTATACTCTCCTGTTTCAATATTCCAAAGAACGGCGCCCGTGACTCTACCTTTGCCATCTGTGAGCAGCTCAACCGCTGGATAATGTTCGATGCAGGGAATTTCTCTGTTTCTAAATTCGTCTCTTATGACTCTAAATTCCTCAAGACCGGTGTAGTCTCTGCAGGAATGAAGTCTTTTTGCGGAAGTTCCTCCTCCCCATTTCTCAAGAAAATCTCCGTTTTCTTCGCGGTCGATGATAGCTCCCAGTTTTAAAAGCCACTGCATGATGAAAGGAGCATCATTAACCAAGGCATTGAGAACATCAGGCTTATTGGCATAATGTCCTCCTCCCATGGTGTCTAAATAATGCCGCAATAAAGAATCATTAGGTCTGTCAGCGGCCTGAGTCCCTCCCTCAGCCATGATTGAATTCGCATCACCGTGTCTTAACTTATTGGCAAGAAGGATATCTTTAGTCTTAACGCCGCTTTCATTAGCCCAAATCGCAGCAGTGGTTCCTGCGAGTCCTCCGCCGATTATCAGAATTTCAGTGTTGTAATCGGCACTGGAAAGATCAACATCTTTTTCTTCAATAAGAGGATAAGCTTCAAGCAAATCCAATACTTCAGCAGGGCCTTTGTCTCCTTTATTGGGCCCAATGGATAATTTCCTTTTTCCACCTGGAGCGAAGTCAGGATGAAGTTTAAGCACTTCCTTTTGTTCTTCCGGAGTGAAGGCGGGGGGAGTGTAGTCTTTCCTCTTCATCCTGGTTTGTTCCACCTTTTTTATAGACTCGCGCATATATTCTGGGTAACCCCCGATAAGTTTCATTTCAGCCATTTTTTCCTCCTTTTAGCTAGTCTGATTCTCTTTCTCTTTCAGCATATAGCTTTTCGAGTTCTTTTTTGCTAGCTTTCATAATTTTTTCCATCTCTTTATTGAATTTGCTCTCGTTTATTTCTTTGACTCTTTTTTTGAGATATTCTGGTTCTGGAAATTCATACCGTCCATACATTCTTCTTGCCAACTGGGCGATATGATATTGAACTAGCTCTGAAGGACATCTTGCTGCACAGAGTCCGCACTGAATACAGTCAAATGATTCTTCAGCAGCTTTTTCAAAGTCTCCTTTTAGGGCAGCCTGAACATAATCCATGACTTCCAAATCCTGGGGACAGGCTTTGGTGCAGGTATTGCAGGAGACACACCGGGCAATGTCAGGATAGTATTTAAGAATAACATTGACATCATAGTTTTCCTTTTCGATGTCATAAATAGCTTTTTCTGCAGGAACAAAAGGTATTTGGACCAGGTACATCTCATCTTCAACTCTTGTCTGACAGGCCATACCAGTCTGCAATTTATAATCACCTTTTCTTCTATAGACTGTAGAGCAGGCTCCGCAAAAACCCTGTCTGCATCCCACTCCTCTTACAAATTTGTATCCTGCAAATTCCATGGCTGTGAGTATGGTGAGATCAGCGGGGACCTCGTAGGCTCTTCCCATTACATAAATGGTCACCCAATGCTCGATATCTTTAGCATCAACACCTGTGGTTACGGACTTAGCTGAATCAGCAATTCTGTCCATTATACTCATTTTCTTTTTCATGCATTCCTCCTTTTCAAGTTTGCCATCAATTTTGTGACCCCTCAGGTAAATTCAAAGCTCCTAATTTTTTTATTTTGTTTGTAAATTCATTTATGACTTGGACAAATTTTTGTCCTTCTGAAGCAGAAACCCATTCCAAATGAAGTCTTTCAGGTTCTATGCCAAAATTTTCCAGCATTTTCTTTAAGAATTTAATTCGTCTTAAAGTTTTATAGTTGCCGTCTATATAATGGCAGTCTCCTGGATGACATCCTCCAATAAAAACTCCATCAGCTCCTTTTTTAAAAGCCCAAAGGATATGCTGGGGATCAACACGGGATGAACACATCACCCGGATTAGTACGCTGTTGGGCAGATACTCCATGCGTGAAGTTCCTGCCAGGTCTGCTCCGGCAGAGGTGCACCAATTGCAGGCAAAACTAACGATCTTGGGCTCAAAATTTTCCATTTTTTGGCTTACTCTCCTTCTAGAATTGTTTCGACCATAGAATAAATTTGGTCATCAGTAAAGTTCTTTTGTTGAGCCGCACCGGATGGGCAGGCAGCAATACATGAGCCACAGCCTTCGCACAGGACTTCATTAACAGAAACGATTCCTTTTTCTTCATCAAAAACTCTGGCGTCATAAGGACAAATCGGAATACAGAGTTTGCACCCGCTGCACAATTCTTCGTCCACAGCCGCTACAATAGGTGCCTGGTGAATGACATCTTCGGAAAACATGGCTTGAACTTTACTGGCTGCACCGCTTGCTTGGGCTACGGCTTCGGGAATATCCTTGGGTGCTTGTCCGGCTCCAGCCACAAAAAGTCCTCCGGTCACACTTTCTACAGGCCTTAATTTAGGATGAGCTTCAGAAAGGAAACCATCTTTGTCTAAAGCGATTTTCAATTGCTTGGCAAGTTCATTTGTTTTATGAGAAGGTTCCATGGCCATAGCCAGAACCACCATATCAGCATTGATCTCGATATCTTTTCCGGTTAAAGTATCCACTCCCCAAACAGTGATTTTTCCGTTGTTTTGAAAGACCTTGGATACTTTTCCTCTTAGGTACACAACTCCTTCATCCTCTACTGCCCTCTGAACAAATTCTTCATAATTTTTACCCCCTGACCTTATGTCTATATAAAAAACATAAGCTTGTCCGTCAGGCACATGCTCTTTATAAAGAAGGGCATGCTTGGCCGTGTACATACAGCAGATTTTTGAGCAGTAAGGTTTGTGCAGCTCCGGGTCTCTAGAGCCGCAGCATTGAATAAAGACCACTTCTTTAGGCACTTTATGGTCAGAAGGTCTTAAAATTTCTCCTGAGGTGGGTCCTGAAGCTGACAGCAGTCTTTCAAACTGAAGTCCGTCCAAAACATCAGGATATCTTCCCCGGCCGTATTCAGCCATTTTATCTTTGCCGTATAGATCATATCCAGTGGCCACCACAATGGCGCCCACTTCTTCTTCAACGATTTCCGGTTTCATATCAAAGTCAATGGCATTGGGTTCACACACATCAGCGCATTTGCCGCAGGCAATGGGAACCACTCCTGGGCAGCTTTCAATGTCCAGAGTGTATGTGGCTGGTATGGCCTGGGGAAATGGAATATAGATAGCTTTTCTTCCGGTCATTCCTTCATCAAATTCATTGGGAACCACAACTGGACATACTTTGGTGCATTCATCACATAAAGTGCAGACGTTGGGATCAACATAAGTGGGTTTTTTTAGTATCTTCACTTTGAAATTACCCACATATCCAGAGATTTCTTGAACCTCACTGTAGGTCATGAGTTTGACGTTGGGATGATTAGCCACTTCCACCATTTTTGGCGTCATGATGCATTGAGAGCAGTCCAAAGTGGGGAAAGTCTCAGATAATTGAATCATATGTCCGCCAATGGAAGGCGATCTTTCCACTAGGATCACTTCATGTCCTCCGTCTGCGATATCAAGGGCAGACTGAATACCTGCGATACCTCCGCCTATAACCATAGCTCTTTTGGTGACGGGGACTGTTATGGGTTCCAGAGATTCATTTCTTAAAACTTTTTGTACAATACTTTTAACGATTTTTTTGGCTTTGGATGTGGCTTTTTCTTTGTCTTTATGAACCCAGCTGCACTGCTCTCTTATGTTTGCGATTTCACATTGGTAAGGATTGAGACCCGCGGATTGGGTTACATTTCTGAATGTCTTTTCGTGCAGACTTGGAGAGCAGCAGGCCACCACAACACTGTCCAACTTGTGTTCTTTTATAGCGTTTTCGATTAGTTTTTGTCCTGGATCCGAACACATGTAAACATAGTCTTCAGAATGGACCACACCTTCGTACTTAGATAGTTCTTTTGCGACGTTTTTAACGTCTACTGTACCTGCTATGTTTATGCCGCAATGGCATACAAAAACTCCTGTCCGTTTTTTCATTGCATTACCTTAATTATTAATATTCATTTATTTTAATGATATTTCCTGTATAAAGAATGTATGTTGATGAGAGAATTCATCATTTTTATCATGGTTATTTTTTTTGGGATTCTTCCTTGAGAACCTTTTGACCGTATTCATAACCTTTATCAAAGGCTTTTTTATTGAGGTCAAGAAATCTGTCCGGGACAAGACCTGGAAGGGCTTTTTTCATGACATCTGGTGTTGTGATCTTGGTGATAGCGGTGAAAAAACCCATCATGACCAGGTTGGCGATGATGCGGTTTCCAAGTTCTTCAGCGAATCTGGTGGCAGGAATGGAATAATGAGTTATGTTCTTTCTTTTTATTTTGGGCTTAACCAAGTCTGTGTCAGTGATGAGAAGGCCATCATCTCTGAGATCAGCTTGATATTTTTCATAGGCTTCCTGAGACATAGAAACCAATATCTCAGGTCTTGTGATGTAAGGATAGAGGACTCTTTCATCAGAAACAATGAGCTGAGAACTGCAGGCCCCTCCTCGGGCTTCTGGTCCAAAGCTCTGGTTCATGGTGGCAAATTTGCCTCCATGAATTGAAAGAGCTTTTCCTCCAATTAGAGCGCATCTTATGATTCCTTGGCCTCCATAACCAGAAAATCTTATCTCAGTCATTGTTGTCTTCTCCATAAGGTGTATATTTGTCACCCAGCACTTTAGAAAGATGCTGATTCATAGCATCCAGAAAAGTGGGCTTTTCTCTATCTACAAATTTGCCGACAATAAGCTTTCCTTGATATTTGATATCAAGGTCTTTGGTATCAGCATTGTGCCGGATTTCAGAATTGTCATAATAATATTTTAGTAAATTCAGACCGTCCCCAAGGCGGTTTCTTCGGGCATAAAGAGTGGTGCAGGGGGTGATGACTTCGATGAAAGAAAAACCTCTTCGATTCAAAGCTTCTTGAATGGATTTGGTGACTCTTCTTAAATGGAGTGCTGTCCATCGAGCAATATAAGTCCCTCCGGCTGCAGCCACAAGATGGGGAAGGTTGAAAGGATATTCAAAGTTCCCAAATGGAGCTGTGGAGGCATTGGCATCGAGAGGAGTGGTGGCAGCTACCTGGCCTCCCGTCATGGCGTAATTGAAGTTATTAACCACTATGACCACCATATCCATGTTTCGTCTGGCTGCATGAATGAGATGATTTCCTCCTATCCCTGCTATGTCGCCGTCTCCGCTGAACACCACCAATTTAGTTTTGGGATTAGCGAGTTTAAGACCTGTAGCAAAGGGGATAGCTCTTCCATGAGTAGTGTGGAAAGAATCTAATTTTATGTAACCGGCTACCCTTCCTGTGCATCCGATTCCTGATACCACCACCAAATTATCTAAATCAGCCTCTTCTTTCCTTAAAGCTTCGGCAAAGGAAGTGACCACTGTTCCGATGCCACATCCTGGGCACCAGATGTGGGGCATCCTGTCCATCCGCAATATTTTTTCCACTGGATTTCTTAGGGGCTGCTTTTCTGTCATTTTACGGCCTCCTTGATTGCTTTAAAGATGTCATCTGGGTTATGGACCCATCCTCCTAAGTGAGGAACATTCACTACCTTACACTGATTTCTAGCGCATCTGTCTACCTCTAAAAAGACCTGTCCGGCATTTATTTCAGGAACAATGACGGCTTTCACTTTTTTTGCTATTTCTTCAATTCTCTTTTCTGGAAAAGGCCACACCGTTACAAGACGAATAGTCCCTGTTTTGATTCCTTCTTTTCTGGCCTGCTGGACTGCTTTGAAAGCCACTCTGGATGTTATGCCGTAGGAAAGAACCACCACTTCAGCACCGTTAATTTGTTCCTCTTCCAGTTCTATGATTTTGTCTGCATTTTTATTGATTTTGTCTATAAGATGCTGCACATTTTTTTGTTGACATTCCGCATCAAGGAGGGGATATCCTCTCTCATCATGAGTCAATCCTGTGGTATGGAACCGGTATCCTTGGCCGGTTTTAACAATGAAAGGGACTCCGTCAGAATCACATTTGTAGGGTAAGTATTTGTCTTTAGGCCCTGTATACCATTTTCTTTCTACAATCTCGATTTCATCAGCTGGAGGAATAACCACCTTTTCATGCATATGACCGACACATTCGTCTGTCATCACAAAAACCGGAACCCTGTATAATTCGGATAGATTGAATGCTTTAATGGTCATGTCAAAGCATTCCTGCGGCGAATCAGGGGATAGGGCGATGATTTCATAATCCCCATGAGAACCCCATCTGGCCTGCATCATATCCTGCTGACTTGTCAGTGTGGGTAGGCCGGTTGAGGGTCCTCCTCTCTGGACATTGGCTATGACTAGAGGAGTTTCCATCATGCAGGCCAAACCAATATTTTCCTGCATCAGGGAAAATCCAGGACCGGAAGTCACTGTCATGGCTTTAAGCCCTCCCCAGGAAGCTCCGATTAGCGACGCGATTGAGCCCAGTTCATCTTCCATCTGAATAAAGACTCCCCCTACAACAGGAATTCTTTCGGAAAATCTTTCTGCTGTTTCTGTGGACGGAGTTATGGGATAGCCTCCAAAAAAACGGCATCCTGCAGCAAGGGCTCCCTCGGCTAAAGCATAGTCTCCGTCCATAAAGTGAGAACCGGTTAAGACTCCTTTAGGATCTGCTTTGGACTTTTTCACCTTCATCCTCCTCTTTCTTTATGGTCACAAAGATGGCAAATTCAGGACATATTGTCTCACAGAGCTGGCAGTAGCAACAATCGTCTGGATTTTTAATAAAAGGCGGATGATATCCTTTTTCATTAAATTCATCCGATAATTCAAGCACATCTCGCGGACAATATTCCACACAAAATCCACATCCTTTGCATCTTTCTTTTTCAATGTGGATTTCACCCTTTATTGGTTTTAAATCGCCAAAATAACTCATTTGAACCTCAGATTAATCCTTTTTCCTTTAAAATAGGTTTAGGATCTATGTAATGAAGGTCCAACCTCAAACTTTTTTTGGAACAGCCGAGAGCTATGGCTAAGAGCTGCGTGAAGTAGAGAATAGGCATGTTTTTGAATTCTGGATAATTTTGTTTTGTTTTTTTCTGACGCTGATCTAAGTTGAACACACAAAGGGGACAGCTCGCTACAACAACTTCAGCCCCTTGAGATTGAGCTGAAGAGAGAATTTGATTAGTTCGTTCTGCGACCAGGTCCTGATTATCAACAGTTTGGTAGGCGCCGCAGCATTCTGTCTTATAAGGGAATTCGATAGGCTGAGCTCCCAGAGTAGACATAAGATTATCCATAGAGAATGGATTCTCCATGTCATCAAATCCGATGTTTTGGGGTCGGACCAGCATGCAGCCATAATAACTGGCTACTTTTAAGCCTTTGAGAGGCTTTTTAACTTTTTTAGCTATGTTTTCGAGCTTAATGTCATTCTGAAAAATTTCCAGAAGATGGAGCACGTCAACATCTCCCTGGTATTTGATTTCTTCCCTGTACATGAAATCATTGATTTTTTGAAGGTCTTCGGGATTGTCTTTGACTCGTTGATTGGCTCTTTTTAGGGTGTTATAACACATAGCGCAGAGAGTCATGACCTTGTCGTTGTTTTGCTCTTTAACTCGAATGAGATTTCGGATAGGGGCAACATGATGGATGAGATCATCAGTGGTCAGGGAGAAGACTGTGCCACAGCAGTTCCATCGAGGAAGCTCTTCAACCTCGACGTCAAGCTGTTTTAAGGAACATAAAGCTGAATCTTCAAAATTTTTGGCATGATTCTTAAGTGTGCATCCTGGATAATAAGAGAATTTCATATTTATGATTCCTTTTAAAAATATTTTTACCTTTAAATATAATAGGCATTTATGAGGTAGATTTCCTGAAACTGCCTACTAAAGCAATGGGAGGAAGTTCAGATTTTTGTTCCTCAGAGAGCTTATTGATATCCACATGATCTTTACGCTGGCGGAGTAAAACCTGTCTCAAGGCTTCCATGATTTCAGCAATATTGATTCCTTTGGGGCATCGGACATTGCAGGTTAAACAAGAGGCACAAATCCAAATGGTTTTGGAATTGATCAGTTCATCTGTGAAGCCCAATTGGGCGTAACGGATGACTTGATTGGGGGGGAGATCCATCTGCGAGATGGCAGGGCAGCCTGCAGAACATTTGCCGCATTGATAGCAGGCAAGTAGATTCTGGCCGCTTAATTCTTCGACTTTAGCAACAACTGAATTTTTAATCGTTTGGCGGGAAATAATTGCTCTCATCTAATTTTCCTTCCATTATGAAAACAAACTTAATTTATGAAGGTTATTTTATCAAAATAAGACTCTACAGTGAAGCATAATTGAAAGATTGTGTCAAGAAATTATCGAAAAAATCATGATAAGGTAAAACGCAGCTTGATTTTTCCCCAAATGAGCAGCAGAAAGCAGAATGAGCCGGCCAGAAACAAGTATTTTAGAACAAGGGGAAGGCCGACCAAAGGTATCAGAACAGATGAAATGGTAATGGCTCCCAAAAAAGAGCCTATTAAATCAAGTCCGTATCCCAACCCATAGTTTAAATTTTTTTTCAGGTAAAG
>JAWLEN010000049.1:0-18194 GCA_041686095.1 Candidatus Aminicenantota bacterium | reverse complement strand
TGTAAATTGGGTATGTAAATTGGGTACGGTTTACTCATTCACCTATTTTTTGCGATTGATAAGAACCTATTTGAGCGCAACGTGTTTTACCGTGTGCTCTTCCATTATTTTGAGCTCTTCTACTTGAAAAACACTTGATCAATCAAAACCTTGTCCAACAGATTCTTCACTGGAGTTGAAAATCAACAGCAACAGAAAAACCAAATTCTTATCTCTCAAGAAAAAATTTACCGAATTAAATCCGATAAACGGTGTACACTGCTATTTTTCAGAAAAAAACGACTCAGCGGTTGTCCTCAACCATAAAGGCCAGCTTCACATTTGTGCGGTATTCGACGATTTCTCCCCCTTCCACTTTGGCTGTTTGAGCAACCACCTCCAAACCTGTTAACCCTTTAACTGTTTCCTGAGCTTCCTTGACAGCGTTATTCGCTGCATCCTCCCAATTCTTGGCAGAAGTCCCGATAATTTCAATAACCTTGATTGTTGCCATTCAAATCTCCTTTTATTTTTTACTTTTTCTTATTTTTTTCTCCTGAAGAGCCTGCGAATCCTTTCTTCGACAGGCGGATGTGTCGAAAAGAGTCTCTGGAGCCCTCCGAAGAAAGGATTGACGATAAAAAGATGGGAATGGGCGGGATTCCCGTTTGCAAGAGTATGCGCCTGGACCCCCTGATGAATCTTTATCAGGGCGCGGTAACGCCTCAAAACCAATTTATCGCTAAACCAATGCCCCACGAAATTCATCAGTCCGGCCAGGACAAACGCAGTGACCGCTCCTTGTCGGGTTCCCAGGACACTTCCGACCCATACAAACAAAACACTCAACGCGGCCATCAAAAATAATGTTCTGGCTCTGCTTTTCATGATAAACTCTCAATCTTTATTCAGATATGAACCCCTTGCTAAAAGTTAGCGTAAAATCATCTCATTAAGTAGTAATGAGAAAACAATTGAACAAATTCTTTGCTTCAATTATGACGCTTTTTTTTTCAAAGTCAAGGGTATAAATCCAAGGAATCCTGTATGAACGGTATCAATTCCATCAAGAAAAACGCATCAAAATCAGAAGTCTTCGAGGTTTAACATACAAGCTGTTCAATTCAGTTTCAGAATATTTCTCATCCGTCATTCCCTTTAGGTAAAAATTCTTCCATCCTGATGGTCTTCGGTGTGAAATAACGGGACTTTTTTTTTAAACAGAATGAAAAAATGTTAAGGGTAAACTATCTCATGATTCAATCCTAATCGGACTCATCTGTTTTTTGCTCTTTTCTCTGCTGCGGCATTCCAAAGTGTGACCTCTCATATTCCTGACAAAGGACTGGTTCCGGACGTGTTTTTTGTGTGTATGATTAATGATGAAGTCGCTTAGAGGGGGGATATTTGGTGAAGGGGTCTGACTTTTTTCTCTGCCTAAAAAACGGAAACGCAATATACTTTCACTATTTTTTTTATCTTAAGGGGATGGTTTTGATTTCCTGATATAAAAAATGGTGTACATGGCCGGAACCAAAATCAGAGTCAACACAGTGGCAAAAGCCAATCCAAAAATAATGGTCCAAGCCAGGGGATTCCAGAAAGCCGCATTATCCCCACCCCAATAGATTTGAGGATCCAGCTTGGTGAAAAAGGTCTGGAAATTAAAATTTAATCCGATAGCCAGGGGCAGCAGGCCTAGAATAGTGGACATGGCAGTCAGAAGCACAGGATTGAGACGGGTCGCGCCTGCTTCAATCACCGCATCCAGTTGGTTCTTACTTCCCGGGATGCGTTTATCCGTATAGTCCACAATAATGATTCCGTTTTTGACCACAATCCCGCCCACAGCAATGATTCCCATGCCGGTCATGATCACTGAAATATCCAATCCGAATATGGCGAATCCCAGGAAAACCCCGGTAAAACTGAAAAATATTTGAGTGATGATGATCAGAGGCTTTCCCAGTGAATTGAACTGAAACACCAGGATGATGAAAATGAGGGCCAGGGCAATAAACAGGGCTTTGACCAAATACTGAGCTATTTCGGCCTGAGTATCCTGTTCTCCAGTGAATTGGACCGTATAACCCTCCTCCAAGTCAAATTTAGGAAGAGCCCGCTGGATCTTCTGGATGATTTCATTGGCATTGTATCCGGTCAATACATTGGAGGAAAGAGTGATGGTCCGTTTATTATCCACCCGGGTGATTCCTCCGTAACTGGTCCGGTAAGTGATATCAGCCACAGAAGAAATGGGAACTCGGCCCGGGGGCCCATTTCCCCTTGGAGGCACTGAGATCTTGAGGCTGAGCAGGGCGTCCAGGTTATCCCTGAATTCTTCACTTAGCCGGAGCTGAATGGGATATTCTTCTTCGCCTTCCTTGAATTCAGATATCTCAGACCCATACACGGCTGTGCGCAGCATCATCCCGATCTGTGCGGTCGATATGCCCAAGCGGTTGGCTTTGTCCCGGTCCACTTTCATGATAATTTCTGGTTTATTTACTTCCATGCTGGATTTCATTTCTTCAATACCGCGGATGCCCAGGTCATGGATGAATTCCTGAAGCCTTTGAGAAATTTCAATCAACTTATCAGTCTCATCCCCGCTGATTTCAATATTAATGGGCATTCCCGAAGGCGGGCCCATAGCATCCCGGTCGATCCGGATTTCAGCGCCGGGAATCCCCGCCACTTTTTTTCTGAGGTCTTCCATATAGGCTTGAGTGGGCTTTTCACCTGTACGGAATTTATATTCCACAAAGGTGATGGTCACTTTAGCCAGCTTGTCCTGAGGGAACCGCTCGAACATACCGCTTCCCGCATTCACCGCCACATTGGACACCACAGACTCCACATCCGGATTGTCTTTTCCCAGAACATCAAAAACAATGGATTCTACACGCTTGCAGACCTCATTGGTGACTTCAATATGAGTCCCTTCCGGCATGGTGATGTACACATACAGATTATTAGGGCTTCCTTTGGGGAAAAAGACCACCTGGGGCTGGCGCAGACCCATGAGTATGAATGAAAAAATCATCAGAATAATGATCCCTACCAATACTCCATAGGGCCGTCTGCCTTTAAGAAAAAAGGCCAGAGATTTCTTATAAAAATTCATCATGCGGGGCAGGACACGGCCTTGAAACTTTTCTATCAGATACTGAAGAACTGTTTTCATGAGAAGATAAAGGAGAACACCCAGCATTAAAACATTAGCTAAAAACATTTGTCCCAAAAGATAAAACAACACAGCCAGAGCCGCTGCAGCAGCAGCAATGATCAGTTTTTTTCTGGGGATCTTCCAGGGATTTCGTTTATCTTCCGGAGCAATGTATTTCATGAAAGAGACCGCGAAAACCGGATTGATGACATAGGCAACCAACATTGAGGCGGACAGAGTGATGATGATGGTCACCGGTAAGAAGGACATGAATTTTCCTGCGATACCGGGCATAAAAATCAAAGGGAAGAAGGGGGCCATAGTGGTGAGAGTTCCGGTAAAAACAGCCAGAGCCACTTCTCCCACTCCTCTCTTAGTTGCCGGAATGATAGGGAGATTAGGGGTGTTCATATAATGCCGGTAGATATTCTCCACCACCACAATGGAATTGTCCACCACAATGCCCAGCACCAGGATAAATGACATCAGGACCACCATATTCATAGTGTATCCCACCACCGGCACAAAGATAAAAGCCACAATGATAGACAGAGGAATGGCCACCCCCACAAAAAGGGCATTGGTCTCCCCCATAAAAAACATGAGAACAAACACCACCACAACAAAACCCACCATGATGGTGTTGAATAAATCACTGATACTGTTGCGGGTTTGATAGCTGGTGTCTCCGGTCAAGATGATATTCAGGTTTTCCGGAGCTTTATCTCTGAATTCTTCCACAATATCTTTGATCTTATCCACAGCATAGATCAGATTCTTCCCGCTTTTTTTCACCACATTAAGGGTCACCACATCCTGTGAATTCAACCGGGCATAGCTCTCCCTTTCTTTATATCCATCCTTAACCTGGGCGATATCTTTGATGGCGATACCATTTTGAAGCTGAATATCCGCGATTTGTTCAACACCGCTGAACTCACCCACCAGGCGGAGATTGCGTCTCAGGCCGCCTTCATCTATACGTCCGCCCGAAATAGTTAGGTTTTCTGAAGCCACGGCATTTTGAATGGTGTTGAAAGATATGTCTGCAGCCTGCATTTTATACAGATCCACATTGATCTGGATCTCTCTATCCAGTGCTCCGGCAATATCTGCCTTGGAAATCTCTTCCAGAGCTTCGATCTCCTCCTGGATGTCATCCGCGTACTTTTTTAACTGAACCAATCCGATATCTCCGGATAAATTGATGAATAATATGGGAATTTCAGAAAGATCGATCCTGCTGATCTGAGGCTCCTGAAAAAGATCAGCAGGCAGTTCGGATCGGGCTTCATCCACAGCCTGTTTGACATCCAGATATGCCTGAACCTCATCCGCAGATAACTCAAACTCAATGAATATGGAAGAATAATCCTGGATGGATTGACTGTTGATGTGCTTCACTCCGTCTATTCCTTTTAAGTGCTTTTCCAGCGGCCGTGTAATGAGGTTTTCCACATCCACAGGCGACGTGCCTGGATGAATGGTGCCGATCATGAAATAGGGAAAAACAATCTCAGGAAATTTTTCCTTGGGAGTGCTGTTGTACTGCATGATCCCGAAGATGATCAGGAGAATGGTAAAGATATAGACCGTGGTCCTGTTTTCTACAGCCAGGTTGGATATTTTAAATTGTGGATGACTCATTTTCGATTCCATTCACAGTGATGACCTGTCCGTCCCCCAGATTCTGAAATCCAAACACAATCACTTGTTCTCCTGGATTCAGCCCATCAGTGATTTCCACAAGACTGTTATGTTCTTTTCCCACTTTGACCACTCGTTTTCGGGCCTTCATTTTTCCGTTTTCCTGCTCAACCACAAACAAAAAATTATTTTCTCCGGTCTTCTGGATAACATTCCGGGGCACCACCAGGGCTTGAGGATTGGTGTAGTCATTGATGGTCACCAGAGCCAGCATATTGGGTTTGAGGTCCTCCATTTCTCTGGGAACACGGACCTCGATTTTAAAAGTACGATTGTTGGGATCAATAACCTGGGAAACAGCATGAACCTTCTGCTCAAAATCCTTTCCGACCACTGGAATGGATACCTGCGCGGTGTCGTTTTGCTGGATATGAGTGATGTAATTCTCTGATAGAGAAGCTGTTATTTTAAGACGGGATAGCTGGACGATCCGGAAAGCACCGTAGCCACCAGCAGCCATTTCTCCTTCTTTGATCATGACTTCATCAATGGCACCGGATATGGGAGCGGTGATCAGGGTCATTTGATACTGCTCCTGAAGGGTCTCCAGTTTCTTTTCCAGGGTTTCCTTGTTGTTTTTCGCTTGAAGGAATTCAATCTCGCTGCCAATATTTTTTTCCCAGAGACGGGCGCGGCGTTCATAAACTGTTCGGGCTAATTCCAGGCCGTTTTTGACTTCTTCAATGCTTCTCTTTATCACAGAGGCATCCAATTCAGCCAGAAGCTGCCCTTTTTTAACCCGGTCTCCGGTCTGCACATGAATGGTAAGGACCAATCCAGGAGTTTGGGGCGATATCAGGATATTGGATTCAGACTCTACTGTTCCCTGGACTGTGATGAAATGCTGAAATTCCTTCGGGTTCACCTCAGTGATTCGCACAGGGATGGATTCCTCAGAAGATTCCTCACTGACTTGGATTGAATTCTCTGTTTTAAGCTTTGCGATTTTTTCATTCAATTCATCCCGCTTCTCTACGAGACGTTCTAGTTCAGATCGGTTGTCTCCGGGACCACAGGCAAACAGAGATAGAATAAGTCCTGTTATGATGAAGCTTGTTTTGAGAGCTGGTTGTTTCATGGCTTTTTCCTTATTTGGCTGATTAATAATTATGGGTGATTCGGTCAAGCTGATTCTTGGCGCTCAATAATTCTGACAAGGCCTGAACATACTGGGATTGACTGTTCAGGTATTTATCATGAGCCTGGATCAGTTCCATGCTGGACGATACCCCTTCCTTATATTTTTCTAAAGTCTTATTATAAATTTTTTCAGATAACTTCATATTATCTTTCATATTGAGGTAATTCTCATAAGCTGATTTCAATCCGCTTACCGTTCTTTTCATTCCCAGGCGCAGTCCCTCTCCGGCCTGGATCCGGGTTTCGCGGGCTTTTTTGACTTCAAGTTTTGCCTGAGTGACCCGGGCCGATTGAGCTCCGCTTTTAAAAACAGGGATACTGACATTAACACCGAGAATCTGAGCCCGAAACCAGTTGACGTCTTCACCGAAAAAATCGAATTTGTCCTGGTAAGCATTGCGCTGATAAGTATAGAATGCCGATAAGGTAGGCAGATACTTGGCCTTTTCGTTTTTAAGGGCCATCTCAGTGAGTTTTTC
This sequence comes from Candidatus Aminicenantota bacterium, assembly GCA_041686095.1. Lineage (GTDB taxonomy): Bacteria > Acidobacteriota > Aminicenantia > Aminicenantales > Aminicenantaceae > WJMT01. The sequence goes on along the minus strand of JAWLEN010000049.1, from coordinate 11,720 downwards.
CTGGGTTTCGAGAAGTTGATAATCCAAATTTTCCTGAAGTTTGAATTCAGTCTCAAACCATTCCTCGGGGCTCAGGTTTCGGATGAAGGAACTCAGAGAATCTTTCAGCTCGATCTTCTCATCCAAGTCCATCCCCATTTGGAATTTCAGAAGGTTATACCCTATATCTATCTGACGGCGAAGGGCCTGGAGAACGTTTTCCAGACTGGTCACAGAAACCTGTATCATGTCCACATCTGTTTCAGGCAAGAATCCTTCTTTATAAAGTTCTTTGACCTCAAAATGGGTTTTCTTGAGATTGTCCAAGCTAGCCTTAATAATTTTTTCGCTTTCCTTTGAGACCAAAATGAGAAAATAGGTTTCTGTGACGGTCTCCTGAACGTCCAGTTTGCTTCTCTCCAATCCCTGGTCTGCCAAGCGTCGGTAAATGCTGGAGGTCTTAAGGCCTACAAAATAACTGCCGTTAAAAAGCAGTTGATTGACCTGAACTGTGAACGTGGTGTTGTGCTGGGTTCCGAATTGGACCGGAATTTTCTCATCAAACTTCCCTTCAAAAAAATTAGGGATAAGGACTGTAGCCAGCTCAAGATTGTTCATATAATTCAAAGAAGAACTGACTTGGGGAAGACCACCGGCTACGGTTTCACGCAGTTTCTTTCTGGCGGATTCAACATCCAGCCGGGATTTAACTGTATCATAGTTGTGCTGGATTGCAAACTCACGGGCCGCTTCCAGGCTGAATGAGCGGACTTCTGTTTGTTCCTGAAATGAAGACGCGGAAGCAGCCGGCGCCGCGACAAAAAAGCAGCCGATTACGAGGAGGATTCTCCATAAAATAATAGTATTTTTCTGTATACTTCTCATCATAATGAACCTTACAAATGTATTAAAAGTTCTAATACGAAGATAAAATCAAGAGGTTTTAGAATTCCCGTTTTTAAGGATCTTGAACCTAATTTTGAATAGGGAGTATAGCATAATTCCTACAAATTGTGTAGGTTTTTTATAATAAAATTCCGCGAGGAATAATAAAAAAATTAAAAGTCCATCCCTCAAAACCTTATCCAAAAGATTCTTCACTGATCTTCTCTCCTTTCTGTGGGTTCCCTGTTGACTTGTCCGTTATTTAATATGTATGATGGGTGATGAAGTCGCTTATAAGTAAGAAATGGAGATTTATTTAAAAAGCCCCAAAAGAGCAACCACCCTAGTTGTCATGCTTGCGCTCTTTGTTTTAACTCAGCCTTTATGTCCTCAGTGGGCTCTCCGATATGATAATAGTTTTGCCTCTCCTACCGGGAAACTGACAGCAACAAATGACGGTGGATATATATTTCCCTGTCTGTCCACCATTGTCAAGCTCTCCTCCACAGGTTCACTGGAATGGCAGTATTTCTATTTCGGAGGGTTGTATTCTACGGATATATTTCAAACCCATGACGGAGGATATGTTGTCACAGGAGCGACCTATGGTCTATACGGAAAAACTGATGACATCATTGTAGTCAAACTTTCTCCCTGGGGAGAAATGGAATGGCATAGCACATATCGAACAAATAATGTTTTTATGAATGAGAGAGCTTTTTCCATTATAGAAACCAGTGATCAGGGTTTTATGATAGCCGGATATCTGGTTGAGTACGGACCCTGGGATTCTGACCGCAACATCCTTGTTCTAAAGCTCTCATCATCCGGAGGCATTGAATGGAATAAAGTGTTTGATTTTGGGGGACTGGATATGGCTTACTCTGTGGAACAGACCGTGGACAGAGGATTTATTCTTGCCGGGCATGTTGGAGCGATCCGTCATCAGGAGCGATTGTATATGTGGATCTTAAAGCTTGACTCATCAGGCGGAGTGGAATGGCAGAAAGTTTACGGTGGTGATTCCCGCGAAGGAGCCTATTCCGTTCAACAGACCAGCGACGGAGGCTTTGTGGCAGCAGGGTTTGAGAGGTCCCTTCCAGGAAAAGGGGGAGCTTTGGTGCTCAAGCTTTTTCCTGATGGAGAGATCGAATGGCAGAGATGCTTTAAAAGAAATAAGCCCATTCAGGCAAAATCCATAAGACAAACACTGGATCAGGGCTATGTTGTTTCTGGATCTGGGAATGAAGAAGAGACTGATATCTGGTTCTTTAAAATAAATTCTGTAGGACAGATGGAATGGGGCAAATCTTTTGACAGAGAAAAAAAGGGAGGTGCTTATTCTATAGAGCCATTATCAACCGGCGATAATATTATTCTAGCTGAAATTATGGAAAAAGAATGGACTGAAAACCCTGTGATTTTAAAAACCACTTCATCCGGTGATATCGACCCTGCTTGCCAATCTTTGCAAGACCTGAATATCGGGATATTAGAATCTCATGTGTCTTCTAAAGAAATTTATCCTGTGTATTGGGAGGATTCTTTTCTTAGGGGAAAAAAGGATCTGGAAATAAAAAATACAGATGGAAGATCTGTGGCTTTATGTGGAGAACCTCAAATACTCGATCTCTATCCGCCCATAGAATTCTCTGTGGAGACTGTTATGAATCGTTCTCTCTTTTTTATAGAATACATAAACAAATTGACCTGGGCTCCTAATCCTGAAAACAATCATGTTCAGAAATACAGGGTTTATCAACTGGACAAAGGTTCAAAGACTCTTATCGCTGAAGTCGATTCCGATAAATTGTCATGCCTCCACCGGAACATTCATATAAAACAAACCTACAAATACATCATTGTCTCAGTCGATGAATCCGGCAGAGAAAGCTATCCGCACTACACCGCAATCACAACTGTAGAACCCCAGGGTTCCTTCTCTCAGAAATATGAGAAATATTCTCCAGGCATCATTGCAGTGATCCAGTCATTCGGAAGCCGGTATGAAGATCCCTTTATACCTTGCAATGGATAGGCTGAGATGAAAAAGAAGGTCCGTAGCAGCTGAGGAATTATCAGAATATATATAATATTGACCGGATATATTTTTTGTGTGTATTGTTAATGATGAAGTTGCTTAGAAGGCGGAAATTTGATGAAATGGAGTGAAAATTATCACCACCAAAAAAACCAAATTACTATCCTTAAAATTTCTCTATCTATTCAATTATTCTATAGAGGTCGTTGATGACCCTTCTCAATTCCTCTTCCAAGATTTTTGACAGCATGACTGGAACCTCGGCCGCACTTTTTTTGTCCAGCTCTTCTCTTCTGTCAAATTTGTGATGATAGATCTGCTTTTTTGATTTGAAATCCACAAGCTCAATCTCCATAGAGAGGCGAGCATACCAGGCCTCCGGCGTATCAATCTCTTCGATAAAATAAATTCTCGATTCCCATAAAATATCAGGATCTCCCTTTGAGATTGCTTGGATAACTTTCTTAAAAATTCTTTTTTGTGAAAGATATTGAGTTATGGAATCTCTTATGAGATTGGCTGGTTTGTCTGCCCAGAACTCGTAGGAATAATAATTCAACTCATAAGGAGATATTCTGTAAACTACTCTGAAATCATCATAGAGGTCATCAACCTCTATTTGTTCGATTAAAACGGTCTTGTTGATAGTCCTCTGTCCTGGCCCTTCATCTCCTCCCAAATTTAATTGATAGTACTTTCTAGAAGGGGAAGACATGCAGCCGCTGAGGACAAGCACAAGCAATACTATTACCAGGTGTTTTCTCATTTCTTTTTTTCCTTTTTTGTCCGGATAAACAGAGTGGGATCCTCAATAAGTTCTCTGGAGAATTGAGAGAGATTATCAATGGCTTGACTCAAACTCTCAAAGGTGTTTTTCAACTCCTCCTGCTGGTAGATGAATACTGTCTCAATCTTACCCAGGCTGGCCGAAGCTGTGTCGATAAACGTCTGGAGATTAGTAAGCACTTTCCCCATCTCTTCATCAGATAACCTTTTGTTGAGATTTTCTAGTGTTAATCCGGAACTGGCTTCAATTTTCTCTGTTATTTTACTCAGGTCTTCGGTCACTTTCTTCAAATTTTCGGTCACATCCAAGAAGGAACGAGAGGCTTGCTGGATGTTTGTCACCGACTCTTCTAGGCCTTCTTTTCTGGTCTCAAGCACGTCGGACAAGATCTCAGAGCTTTTCTCTGCGTTTTCTAGAAAAAGTGAGATCCTCTCCTGGTTTTCGACATCCAGGAGATTGCTGACACTTTGAACTGCCTGATCAATGTTTGATACGATGTCCTCCGCCTTTTTTCCCAGTCCTCTGCGGGTCGTTATTTCACCGTTCGGTTTTAGATTTTCAGATTCATTGCTTCCTCCAGACAGCTCCACAAACTTTTGACCTGTGACTCCCATGTACATCAGGGAGGCTTTCATATCTTTTTTAACATGAAATCCTTTGTCGATCTCGACGTAAACAAGGATCGAATTGATATCACTTGGATTGACTATAATGCGGTCCACCCGTCCCACCTCAACTCCCTGATACTTGACAGAAGAACCCTCAAACAACCCGTTGACAGAAACCCCTTTGAAATTGATAAAATAGGTGTTTCCAGCCTCTTTCAACGCAGGAACCATAAAAATGCCTATAACCACGAAAAAAACGACTAGAGACACCACTAAAAATATCCCCAATCTTGTTTTCTGTTCTTTAGTCATTGTTTCTTCCTTTTTTGAGAAAAAAAGTTTCGATAAATGCATCGTCCAATGAAAAAAGATCATCATATTTTCCTGAAAAATGCATTTCTCCCTCATGAAGGACCATCACTTTATCGGCTATTTTTTCTATAGAACGAAGCTCATGGGTCACCACAACAACGGTCATTCCCAACTCTTTCTTCAGGTCCAGCAAAAGGTCGTCCAAACCCGATGATGTAATGGGATCGAGCCCCGAGGAAGGTTCATCACAGAATAAAACCTCTGGATCAAGGACCATGGCCCGTGCTAGGGCCGCTCTTTTTCTCATTCCGCCTGACAGTTCCGATGGGTATTTTTCTAAACTTTCGCGCAGCCCGACTTGAGAAAGTCTCTGATAAACCTCCTGTTCCTCTTCCTCTTTCTTCAGTGACTCATGGCTCATTCTGATGGGAAGCGCCACATTTTCATAGACATTCAGAGAGTTGAGCAAAGCTCCGTTCTGATACAGGACGCCAATCCGTCTGTAGAGAGACTGCAAACTTTCCTCTGAATAAAAATCAATTTTCTCTCCTGAAAAAAAAATTTCTCCTTTGAGGGGAGGTATCAGCCCGACCAGGCTTTTCAGAAGAGTGGATTTTCCGCATCCGCTCTTTCCAAGTATAACAGTGACCTCTCCTTTGGGGATAGAAAAACTCAACTCTTTGAGAATTGTGGCTTTTCCATACCCGACATCCAGATCACTCGCTGTTATGATTTCCATTTTTAGAAATAAAGAAAAAAGGCAAAAATGCAGTCAATAAAAATGATCAAGGAAATGGACAGCACCACAGACTCTGTGGTCGCCCTCCCCACCTCTTCTGCGCCTTTCTGCACAGAAAATCCTTTGAATCCGCTGCTGATGATAATGGTCCAACCGAAAACCATGGTTTTAGCTAGTCCGATAAAAAAATCCTGGAGAGAGACGATGTTCAGCATCTCCCTGATAAAACTTTCAGCAGGGATTCCCGAGAAAAACCTCCCCACCAAAACTCCCCCGAAAATACCCACAAAATCAGCGATAGCCACAAGCAGAGGAACAGCAAGGGTGATGGCTATCAGACGGGGAACCATCAAAAATTTTTCCGGGATAACGCCCATGGTTTTCAAGGCATCTATTTCATTGAGAACCTTCATGGTGGATATTTCGGCTGTCACAGAGGCGCCTATTTTTCCGGCCAGGATCACACCGGTCATCAAAGGAACCAGCTCCCGGAGCATGGCAATCCCCACGAACCACGAAAGATAGATATCAGCCCCGAACAGTTTGAGCTGGGCCGCAGAGGTGAGAGAAATGGTCACTCCAACCAGAAAGGTGATCAGACTGACTATGGGAAATGATTTGTAAGCCATAAAGAAAAACTGCTTCCCTATATCCCCCGGATAAATTCCTTTTCTTCTGAGGAGATACTGGCCTGTAAAAAACAGTTCGTCAGCCAGAAGCTGGAAAAATGCTCTGAGATTCTCAAACTGTTTCAGGAACTTATCAGCTATAACTTCCAATCTTTTCGACTGAGTCTTCATCACAGCGTTTCTATCTGTGAGCTCTTTTTCACGAGCTCATCATGAACTCTGATAAGAGCTCTTATGCATTATTATATAAAAAAAGACTTTCTTGCGATAGAAAAAATCCTTTGGATGGGTAAGATGTGATGGTTACAAGTACTTTAAGAGCGTTTGGTTTCATTAAATAATTATGAAATTTCGCGGATCCATATGTTTCTAAATCGGACCGGGTCTCCATGGTCCTGAAGAGAAAGGGGTAATTTCTCAGCGTGGGGCTTGTAAGAAGGTCTTTTTTTCCAGGCTGTAGGGCCAGTCAGCACCACATCATGATGGATGAGCACATGGTTGTGAAACACTGTCATGCGAGCCGGCTTCAGTAATTTTCCGCTTTCATCAAACTGGGGGGCCACAAAGATAATATCAAAACTCTGCCACTCTCCGGGCGGACGGCACACATTAACCAGAGGAGGGTACTGCCCGTACACCGCACCAGCCATGCCATCGGCATAGGTCTTGTTCTCATAGTTGTCCAGCACCTGAACTTCATAATGACCCATTAAAAAAACCCCGCTGTTGCCTTTGGCTTGACTTTCGCCGGATGCTTCAGAAGGCGCAGCCCATTCAATATGAAGCTGGCAGCTGCCAAACTCATTTTTAGTCTGAATAGAACCTGTTTTTTTCACTACTTCCATGTATCTGTTTTCAACCTTCCACTGAGCCTGATTTCCTTTGCTGTCGACCCAATGGGAGAGATCTTTCCCGTCAAAAAGGACTCGGGCATCTGCTGGAGGAGGAATGGGAAGGTTTAAAGGCCCCGGATCTACCACCGGGGGCAAAGGACGGTTTTTATCATGAATTTTCCATTTTTTCATAGAGTCAGTCTCCAAATTCTTTTCTTCAATCTCCTGACAGTTAACCGCAGCGAAAAGAAAAAAAACAAATGCTAATAAAGACCACCCTAATGCTTTTTTCATGGTCATCTCCTTATTAACCCGGATTATTCACCTGCAATGAAAACATCCCCACTAATTTATGAATAGTTCAGGTTACTTAAGCGACCAACCTTCCCGGTATTCCATGTGGAGAAACTCATTGGCATCGGGAAGATTGGTGATTTCCATTTTCTTCCCGTCCCATTCCAGTTTGGTGTTGTGTTCTTTGGTTGCCACAGCTACATTTCCCAGGAGCATGACTTCAGTCAGAGTTCCGGAGTATGAAAAATCTGAAGTTGACTTCTTTCCTTTTTTAATGGCTTCAACCCATTCCTCATGGATACCCGGAGAACGGGGGATGGTTTTTTCAGGTCTTTGATACTCTCTCATCTTGGATTCAGGAATGATGCGAGGATTTTTTCCATAGGTGCTGTACATCAATTTCCCTTTCTCTCCCACAAATAGTCCACCGCCTCCGGAGTCTCCCATCATGCGCCCGTCTTCCAGTTCCTCTGGTCGGGGAGGCATAATCCCTCCGTCATACCATTTAAGTCTCACAGGAGGCATCTTTCCCCGGGCAGGAAAATCATAAGTCACCACTTCAGCCACAGGATAGGAATCCTCGGTAAATTGAGTGGAACTGGCTTGGACGTATTTGGGATGGCCTAACTTCAAAGCCCAAAAAGGATGATCCAGAATATGAGCTCCCATGTCTCCGAGAGCTCCAGTCCCAAAATCCCACCAGCCTCTCCAGCTAAAAGGATGATAGGCTGGGTGGTAGGGCCTGTAAGAAGCAGGTCCCAGCCAAATGTCCCATTCTAATTCATCGGGCACAGCCGGAGCTTCTTTAGGTGCCTCAATGCCTTGAGGCCATATAGGCCGGTTGGTCCAGCAAAGGACTTCTCTTACATCTCCAATAGCTCCATCCCAGATCCATTCATTGATCAGGCGCCCTCCTTCTCCCGCGTGTCCCTGGTTTCCCATCTGGCTGATGATTCCGGCTTCTTTGGCTGCTTGAGCCAGGAGCCGGGCTTCCTTGATGGTGTGGGTCAAAGGTTTTTGTACAAAAACATGTTTGCCGCGTCTGATGGCATTCATGGCGATGACCGCATGAGTGTGGTCCGGAGTAGTGACTGTGACCGCATCCAAATTTTTTTCTTTATCCAGAAGCACTCGGAAATCCTTGTATTTGTTTGCTTTTTCATACATAGCCTTTTGTTCAGGTGTGTTGTGTTCCGAGGCTAAAAAGTCAGCCATTTGTCTTCCATCCACATCGCACAAAGCCACAATATTCTCAGTACTCACGCTGCGGATATCAGAAGATCCTTTTCCTCCCACTCCGATACAGCCTATATTGAGGGTATCACTGGGTGCTTTGTATCCGGTTCCTCCCAGAACATGTCTGGGAATAATCATAAATCCAGCAGCTGTGGCTGCGCTTCGTCCTATAAATTCCCTCCTGGTTAATGTTTTTTTTGAATCCTTATGGTCTTTTTTTCGGTTCATGATCACCCTTCTTTCATAGAAATTTTTATTTAATAATAACTGTAATTATAATATATACAGTCACAAAAGTGTGAGTCAATAAAATCTTTCTAAGAAAAATTGATTCTTGTTAGGTGAAAAATTTTATGTATTATATGATAACATTCTGTTATAAATAGGAATGGATAAAAAAAAGAATGAAAAAAAGGATTCTTAGATATGCCATCTAAAAAAAACAAAATCGGAATAGCCCTTGGCAGTGGAGCGGTGAGAGGCTACGCCCTTATTCCCATTATTGAAAGAATAAAGAAAGAAGGTATTGAAATCGAAGCGGTGAGTGGTTCCAGCATTGGAGCTTTGGTGGGGGCCTATTACGCTCTTCATGGAGAAATCGATTCCTTATTAGAAAAAGTCAAAAGCATGAAAAAAAAAGACTGGTTAAAGCTTGTGGATCCCAATAAACCCAACTTGTCTCTTATAAAGGGAGAGAAAATAAAAAAATTTTTAAATGACCGGTATTATGAAGACTCAACCTTTAAAGAAACTCAAATCCCTTTTGTGGCTTGTGCTACAGATCCGATCCAAAGAAAATCCGTCTATATAGATAAAGGAAAAATCGTTGATGGAGTGATGGCCTCTATATCCATTCCTGGAATTTTTCCCCTTTACAAGATCAAAGACCAGTTTTATATTGACGGCGGCGTCCTGGACCCGGTTCCGGTCAAGCCTCTTATGGATATGAAGATAAAGAAAATTGTAGGAGTCAACCTTATGGGTTATATAGACAGAAATCCAGATAAAGAAATGGATCTGGTCACAACTCTCTTAAATACTTCTTATATCATGATGGAACAAATCGCACATAGAGAAGAAAACAAGCAGGTTTTCATTCTGAATCCTAAATTCAAACCAGATCCACCCAATATGCTTAACTTCTACAAATGGAAAGATAAATATAAACTCGGCGAAGAACTAATAGAAAAAAGAATCAGTTCCTTAAAAGACTGGCTTAAGGAGTGACCTCCCAGGTTCATCAAAAATTATTTTAGGAAGCATCCCTCACCTCAGATTATATAATAAGGGGAAAGGGCATGGGATGAGGAATCCCCTGCCCTTCCCCTTTTAACGGTTTTAGAAATTCTGATATTATTTAAGCCCTCTTTTTTCCAGCAGATATTTGACTTCCGGCTCTTTTCCTCTGAAGTTTTTGTACAGAACCATAGGATCCTGTGTGCCGCCTTTTTCAAGAATGTTGTTCCTGAATGCATTCGCTGTTTCCTCATCAAAAAGACTGGTCTCTTTAAAGGCATGGAATGCATCACAATCCAGAACCTCGGACCAAATATAGCTGTAATATCCAGAAGAATATCCTCCAGAAAAAATGTGCTGGAAATAAGGAGTCCGGTAGCGCACCACGATCTCAGGAATCATCCCGATTTTGTCCATGGATTCATTTTCAAACTTAAAAACGTCATGTTCCTCAGGTTCTGTCAGAGTGTGCCAATCCATATCAAGGAAAGCAGCTGCCAGATATTCCACGGTTACAAAACCCTGATTGAAATGGCCGGCTTTTTCAATTTTATCAATCAATTCTTGGGGAATCGTTTCTCCTGTTTGATAATGTTTGGCATACTCTTTTAAAACTTCTGGTTCAGAAGCCCAGTGCTCCATGATCTGAGAAGGGAGCTCCACAAAATCTCTGGGGACTGAAGTGCCGGAGAGTCTGGGATAAGTGCAGTCAGAAAGAAGTCCGTGAAGAGCGTGCCCGAATTCATGGAACAGAGTGGTGGCTTCATCAAAAGTAAGGAGAGCGGGATTATCGCCGCTGGGCTTGGTCAGATTCAAATTATTGGTCACAATAGGAGTGGTTTCTTTGCCCTCCAGTTTATACTGCTTTCTAAAACTGTTCATCCAGGCTCCTCCTCTCTTGGAAGCTCTGGAATAGTAATCGGCAAAAAATATTCCAATATGGGATCCATCTTTGTCTTTGACTTCAAATACTTTCACATCAGGATGATATTTGGGCAGATCTGTCCTCTCAACAAAATCAATCCCGTACAGCTGATGAGCCACATAAAAGACTCCTTCTCTCACATTGTTCATCTCAAAATAGGGCTTGACCATCTCATCAGACAGCTCGAATTTCTTCTTCTTTAACTTTTCAGCATAGTACCACCAATCCCAAGGCTGAAGCTTGAAATCTTTTCCTTCCTCATCAATCAGTTCCTGGAGTTCTTTGGATTCCTGCTTTGCTTTTTCCAAAGCCGGTTCCCATATTTGATACATCAGGTCATACACATTTTCTGGTTTCTTAGCCATGTTTTCTTCTAATACATAGCGAGCATGAGTCTCATAACCAAGGATGTGAGCCCTCTTAACTCGAAGATAAGCAATTCGGGAGGCGATCTCTTTGTTATCTAACTCATCATCATGACTGCACCGGTTTATGTAAGCTTTAAATATTTCTTCTCTGAGATCCCTTTTCTCAGAATAAGTCAGAAAGGGAGTGATGCTGGATCTGTGGAGAGTGAACACCCATTTTCCCTCATAATCTCTGTCCTGCGCTGCCTTTGAAGCCCCGTCAATCACAGACTGGGGAAGTCCGGCCAGATCATCTTCATTTTCAATAACCAATTCATACCGGTTGTTTTCTTTGAGCACATGCTGGCCGAATTTCATGGTCAGATTGGACAGCTCTTCGTTGATCTTCCTCAGCTCATCTTTTTTATCCTGGCTTAGGTTGGCTCCACCACGAACAAAGTCTTGATAATATTTCTCCAGAAGAGTGGACTGTTCCTGGGTTAAATCAAGTTGATCTCTTTGGTCATAAACTGTTTTTATCCGCTGGAAAAGAACTTCATTAAACAGAATATCATCCCGGTGATTGGATAAAAGCGGAGTGACCTGTTCATCGATTTCTTGCATTTTTTCATCAGTCATAGAACCGTTCAGAACATTGAAAACACTGGATACTTTCCTCAAAAGCGCTCCGCTTTCTTCAAGGGCTTCTAAGGTGTTTTCAAAAGTAGGGTCATTTTCGTTGTCAACAATTTTCTCGATCTCCTGCTTTTCCTGCTCGATCCCTTTTTCAAAGGCAGGAAGGTAATGCTCCTTTTGAATTTGGTCAAAAGGCGGAATACTGAATTCAGTCTTCCAGTCACTGAAAAAGG
>JAWLEN010000048.1:15325-18430 GCA_041686095.1 Candidatus Aminicenantota bacterium | reverse complement strand
CCTCCGTTTTGTTGATTTTGTTACTCGCCGGGTAGTTTACCACAAAATAAACGCCCGGTGGAGGTGCATCACATCATCATGTTACCTCACAGCTCAGCTCCGCTGAGTTCCCTCAAACACAGCGCTCAGAAGGCTAAATCTTCAATGTCGCTTCAGCCACACCTGAATTTAAGGAAGCGTGCGATGTCAATATATTCATTGTGATAACTAAATCATTAAAGATTTTTAATTGTTTACGAGGGAGAAGGGCATGGGGTGAGGAATCCCCTATGAGGGCAGAGCGGGCACGGTTCCTCTTTAGAGGGGAGCGAAGCCCGAATGGGAGTGAGATTCCACGCTGGGGAATCGAACGGGTGACGAACCCTGTGGCCTTTCCCTCATAACATTTGAAGGGAGCACAAGCCGCGGCTGAATTTTAGATTTGACAGTATTTTCTGTGAAAAGGTATATTATTGTCTTATGAATAGAGAAGAAATAATCCAAAAAATCGAATCCATAAAAAAAAGTGTGGAGCAGGACCAGTTTGAAATAATGACAAAAAAAATACTGGAAAGAAAGTTTCATTTACACCGCTCCAACCGGAATTTTATAGCAAAAAAGCTTATTGAAGGAATAAGAAAACATTTGATAAAGGAAATTGACCTTATTTTGGAGCCTATTTTAGATAGGCAGAAGGAAATAAACTTAAGATTCTTAAAAGAGATAAAAAATATCAAAGAACAGATCGAATCTAAAAAGATGCCGCCCATCAAAGATGAAAAAAAAGTTAAATGATGTTTATATGGGAATAAAAAGCAAGTTGGGAATTCCGAAAAAAAATACAGATATAGAAACAATAGCTGTTTGCGCGGCCCAAGTTCCTTTTTTTAAAGGAGGGGCTGAAGCCCATGTGAACGGATTGGTTGAGAAATTGAGAGAAAAAGGATATGAAACAGAACTCATAAATATTCCCTATAAATGGTATCCCAGAAAACAGTTATTAAAAAGCATCCAGATATGGAAGATGCTGGATTTAACGGAATCAAACGGAAAAAGAATTGATATGGTAATTTCCACAAAATTCCCTTCCTACTTTGTCAGACATCCCAAAAAGGTTTTATGGTTGATTCATCAATACAGACAAGCTTATGATTTATTTGATTCTCCTTACTCTGGATTTGAACCCAAAAAGAAAAAGGATATCGAGTTTAGAGATATGATTCAAAAAATGGATAATAAAGTTTTGAAAACCTATGACCGCATATACACTAATTCAAAAAATACAGGAAAAAGATTGAAAAAATTCAATAACATCGATTCTGTTCCTCTTTACCATCCACCAAGTTTGGCTGGACAATATTTTTGCGAGGGATATGGGGATTATGTGCTTTCGGTAGGACGACTTGATAAGCTTAAGAGAGTCAACATGTTATTGAAAGCATTGAAGCACTGTGATAAAAAAATGAAATGTAAAATAGCTGGCACAGGACCTGAAATGGATCATTTGAAAAAATTGGCTGAAGAATTGGGCATTTCAGAGAGAACCGAATTTATGGGATATGTGGATGATGAGGAGCTTTTAAAATTATACGCTGGATGCAGTCTAGTCTTTTTTGCCCCCAAAGACGAAGATTATGGATACATCACTCTGGAAGCCTTTCTCTCCAAAAAACCGGTTATCACAGCACTTGATTCTGGAGGCCCTTTGGAATTTGTTGAGGACCAAAAAAACGGTTTTGTATGTGAACCTTCTAATGACAAAAAAATAGCCAAAAGAATGGAAGAATTGTTTTTTGATAAATCCAAATGTGAAATTTTTGGAAAAAATGGTTATGACAAAGTCAAAGATATTAGCTGGGAAAAAGCGGTCCGTACTTTAGTTTATGGCGAATAGAATGAGGATTGCTTACTTTTCTCCATTAAATCCGGTTAAATCTGGAATCTCTGATTATTCAGAAGAAATCCTTCCTTTTTTAAACTCCTATTTTGAAATTGACCTGTTTATTGATCCTTCTTGGGACCCGGAGAACAGTGAAATACGAAATAACTTTAATATCATACCATTTAACACAGAATCTTTTGATTCTTCGAAATATGATGAAATCGTATATCATATGGGAAATGATTATAAAGCCCATAAATTTATTTATGAAAGCTTGATGAAATATCCGGGCATTGTGGTCCTTCATGACCTGGTGCTGCAGGGATTTTATGCAGAAAGATATGATGAGACCCGGGATTTTGATTCCTACAAGAGACTCCTTGTCGACCACTATAAAGAGAAAGGAGTACAGATAGCCGAAAGAGTCAGACTGAAGCTGCCCAATCAAATATGGGAATCTGAAAAAGCCATTGATTATCCCTTGAACGAGGAGGTTATCAAGGCAGCCAAAGCTGTGGTGGTCCACTCAGAATTTGTTAAAGATAGGGTCTGCCTGAAGACAGACAACCCTGTCACAAAGATAAATCAGCATGGATATATTAACAAAAAATTTGACGTCGAGAATACCAGGAAAAATCTTGGATTAGAAAAAAAGGATATTCTTATTTGTTCTGCTGGTTTCATCAATAAAAATAAGAGATATGAACGTATTTTATCAGCGCTGTCTGAGATCAAAGAGTTCAGGTTTAAATATTTGATAGCGGGAAAGGACAGAGGCCGGCTTTTGGATAATTATTTAAAAGGCAATGAACACTATACAATAAAATTAGGGCATCTTCCCATTGAAGAGTTTGAAGAAATCCTCAATGCTTCGGATATTTGTATAAATCTGAGGTATCCGACCATGGGGGAGAGCTCTGCTTCCTTGTTAAGGATGATGGGGTATGCCAAACCCACTTTGATCACTGATTATGGGGCTTATGCGGAATTTCCAGATTACTGTGCTGTTAAGATTTCTCCTGACATTGATGAGAAAGAAATGATAAAAAGAACGGTCACAGCTTTGGCCCTTGATAAAGATTTTAGATTATCAATGGGAAGAGAGGCCAAAAATTTTGTTGAGCAGGAATGCAGTATTAAAAAATGCGCTGAGGAATATGCCGGATTTATAAAATCCCTACAAAAAAAAGAGAGCTAAAAATGCCGGAGAATAAAACAGATGAATTCAGGCAAAAAATCAAAGA
>JAWLEN010000048.1:0-15225 GCA_041686095.1 Candidatus Aminicenantota bacterium | reverse complement strand
CATGCTCAGTTTACAAAAGCTCAAGGATCGTCTTAATTCTCTTGAATTCAAAGTAGAGAAAATAAATAGAGAAAAGGAGGACTTGGCAACCGAGATAGAGGAATACAAGGCCGAATTAGAGAGGAAAAAGAAAAAAATAGATGAGTGATTTCAAGAATTTATTGGATCTTCTTGAGAAAGGAAATCCAGAGGAAAGATTAAACAAATTTTCTCAAAGTATTGAAAAGATCAAAAAGGAAAAAGGTCACCAAGCCGCTTATAATATTTTATTAAGACTTGAGGCTGTTTTCGGTCTGAGAAAGCCCAGCATAGCGGTGTATGACAATGCCCTCCATTTTATTGGAGGAGCCCAGAAGTACGGCTGTACCATGGCAGAGTCACTACAAGAAAATTTTGATGTGACATTAATATCTCACAAAAAAGTATCTCTGGACCAGCTTCAGGACTGGTATGGTTTGGATCTGAAAAAATGCAAGATAAAAGTGATTAAAATACCCTTTTTTGAGAAAAGGAAAGAAGAAAAAGATACTTTTGATGCGGGAGAAGTGGATCTTAAAAAGGAAAATCCTTTTCATGTCATAAGCAGAGAAAGCGGAGGATATGATATTTTTATCAACAACTGTATGTTAGAAATGGTCTATCCTTTATCCAATATATCAGAGTTTGTGTGTCATTTTCCTGAAAGGGAAAAATCACGTTTTTTTCATGTTGACAAATACACACATATCCTGTGCAACAGTCAGTATACCGGGGAGTGGATAAAGAGGAAGTGGGATTTAGACCCGGATAAAGTATTTTATCCTCCCGTTGAGATGGATGGGGCTTTAGAAAGAATGAATAAAGAAAAGGTCATACTTTCTGTTTCAAGATTTGAGCTGAGCGGTAAAAAGCAGCAGCTGGAGATGGTCAAAGTATTTGAAAAAATGACCCGAAAATACCCTGAAATAACCAGAGAATGGAAAATGGTGATTGCAGGGGGAAGCCATGAAAAAAATCCTTATCTAGAAAGAGTTAAAAAAACTTCTCAATCACTGCCCTTTGGAAAAGTTATTTTAAAAATAAATATTTCTTTAGATGAGCTCAAAGAATTGTATCAAAAGGCAAGTATTTTTTGGCATCTGGCTGGTTTGGAGCAAATAGATCCGGACAGGGCCGAGCATTTTGGGATGACCACAGTTGAAGCCATGCAGAATAGATGTGTTCCGGTTGTTTATAAAGAAGGAGGTCAAAAGGAGATTGTGGAGGACCAAGTGAGTGGTTTGTTTTTCGAAACTCGAGATGAATTAATGGATAAAACCATTGAACTTATTGATTCAAAGACTCGGTTAGGAGAAATGGGAAGATCAGCATATGAAAGAGGGAAAGAATTCAATAAAGAAAAATTCCAAAATAGAGTAAAAAAACATTTTGAGAAGGTATTGAAAGGATATCTTTCGGTTTAGATTTATTTATTCTAAGGTTTCCAAAGCCTTTTTGTTATTGGTGGTTTTAAAAACAAGAAGTGCTTTTCCCAGCCCTGCTGATGAGCCATAGCAGTAATCAATATCAATGACCGCGTTTCCTAAAAGTGCACCTATTTCTGCCCCAGCTCCAATTCGGTCATCAATCAGAACTGTTACCACATCAATAATTTTTACCTTATAACCTATGTCTTCTAAACACTTTTTAGCTTTTTCAGGGCCTGAGGTTATCAGATGAAAGGTTCCCTTTTCTTTTTCAGCATAAGCACAAACAGCTTTAAGGTTAACACCAGCATTAGCCAGAGTTCCAAGAACACGCCCCAGAATTCCCGGTTCATTTGGAGTGGTGACAGTTAATTCTTTTTCAATTTTCACATTATGCACTTTTATGTCTCCTTATGAAATTCAAATTATACCAGAATTTATCCATAAAAAAAACCTAAACTCGTGAATGACCAGGATATACATTTTTTACATTGACACCGCACACTTCATTAAATTCAGGTGTGGCTGAAGTAAGCCACAGCCACACCTGAATTTTAATTTGTTGAATTTATGTTTATTTATTTCTATAATCCTCAAGATGAATAAAATAGATATTCGAGTGGCTATCATAGATAATTCCATAGATAAAAGCATTTATGATCCTGTTAATCACTGGAGCCAATTTCTGGATGTCAAGTGGAGCTCTTTTCGGGCAAAGAAAAGCGATTTTCCTGATGATACAAGAAAAAATTTTACCCATATCATTTTAACTGGTTCTGAGGCTTCCATCATGGATAGAGCCCCATGGGTTTTAGACGAGATTGAATTTGTTAAAGAAGCAGTGTCTCAAAAAATTCCAATATTGGGAAGCTGTTACGGTCATCAAATGATCGCTCTTGCTTTGTCAGGCCCTCAATGTGTGCAGAGATCTCCTTCTCCTGAAATAGGATGGATCCCTATTAAAATTTTAAGGGGAAATGCACTTCTTGGGAAGAAAGGATTTTTTCATTCTTACACCATTCATTTTGATGAAGTGATAGGATTGGGAAATGATTATGATATATTGGCCTCCACGGATTTATGTCCTATTCATGCCTTTCAGAAAAAAAACTCTTGTGTATGGGGGATTCAATCTCATCCTGAAATATCTCCTGAAAAAGGGAAAACTTTATTAAAAAATCTAATCAATCAGGGAGAAGAGCCCCTTGATATTTATAAGAAAGTACTCTGTTCTATTCCAAAAGATTCTGGGATTGTCAAACATATTATTGATGCATTTATCAAATATTGATATAATCATGGTAAATGTTGTTCTTTTCCCTTGACAAATACGACATAAATCATTAAATATTATCTTTATGGGATGTAAAGTTAATAAAGAATAAAGGTAAAGTCCATTCAATGTAAGGAGGAAAAAATGAAGGTAAAAAGAGTATTAATTTTATTTACCCTTGTGCTATTTCTTATATCATCTTTAGCCATGGCAGAGACCAAGAAGTTAGAGCAGATCGGGCGCTATACATTTGTCCGAATCAAAGGAGAAGTTCCGACTCAGGAAGTGATGAAGACTCTGCTGGATAAATACAAGGGAGATATCAAGTATGGATTTGATTTAGCGGGCTACGGGGACTTGTATTTTGCGTTTTTAGATCAGATTGAAACCCAGTCTTTTGAAGAAGCCGAACTTCCCATTGGTCAAAAGTTCATGTGGATGTTGTTTCGCTCCCAGGGAAAAATCAAGGTTGTAGAGGATTTGGAATGGGCTGGGAAAGAACCGCTCCCGGTTTTTGTGTTCAATGTGGTCAAAGACCATAAAAACTATATGTTCGTTATGCCTAGGCCCTGCGGAAATATTTCTTTAGTCAAGGTTGAAAGAGCCAAAGAAGTTCCGATTTGTGATATAGTGGTTGATCCTGAAAAAGCGAATATTAATGATCCTATTACAGTTGATATGAGCGGTTCTAAAAATGCTGAAAAAATGGTGGTTGAGGTTTATGATTCAGAAGGAAGAAAATTAAGCACTCAAACACTTACTAAAGACAATCCAAAATGGCAGACTAAATTTAGCGAACCCGGTAAATATGATTTCAAACCTGTGGTTTATAATTATTATGATGAAGCGTCTTCCAATCCTTGTGAAGCCTCTGTATACATAAACTTTCCTCCCACTTGCATGCTGGAAGTTAGACCAGATATAATCAAAGAAGGAGAAATTATTACTCTGGATGCCTCTGGTTCCCAAGACCCGGATGGAACTTTGGAAAGAGCTGTTTTTGAGATTTCAGATGAAGTCGGGAATGTGGTTGCCGAAAAGACTTTAACAGATAAACCTTATATTTGGGAATATACAGTGGAAGAGGCTGGAATTTATGGGGCTACCGTGGCTGTTTATGACGATTTTGGCGCTGCCTCAGGTCCCTGTGATGTAAGTTTTGAAGTAAAGAAGCGGCAGTTCTTTTTCTTAGCTGAAGCAGGAGGATTATTTGCCAAAGGCACTTACACAAGCTATGCTTTTGGACGACTTGGATTCATGTACCAGTTTGTACCGGAACAGTTTAGCTTCATATTATCCGGAGGCGGAGCTTATCCTTTAGTCGGAAATGACCTGTGGAAACCTTTCTTTATGGCAAATGCTGTGGTGAATGCCCATTTCAAACCTGCTTTTGTGGGAGCTGGATTAGGCTACAGCACAAAAGAACAAGACTCCAGAGGGTCTGGTCTTGATCTGGTTGGAAATTTCGGTTTAGATGTATTTTCCAATGGAACTACTGGATCCATCTTTTTTGAAGGAAGACTTCCTTTAGGTGGTGAAAACAGAGACATAGCAGAGACACATAAACTTCTGCTTGGGTTCAGGCTGGTATTCTAAAGACAGATAAAACATAAGATTTCAAAAAGGGCCGAAGTCATGAGGCTTCGGCCTTTTTTCATTTTTGAGATTTTTTTTGCTGTATTTTATTTTTCGCTGCTTTGATTTTATTGTATATTTCAGAGGGAAGGGGAGTGACCTTAGCTTTTTTGTCTGTAGGGACATGAATGGTGTATCCTTGGGCAGCTACATATCCTTTTTGTTTAGAGGTTATTTTATAGTCAAAGATGAATTTTTTTGGGGATGATTCCCTAAGGTAAACTCTAATTAATATTTCTTCATCATATCTTAAAGGCTTTTTGTATTGGCAGAATGATTCAGCGACTACCAGAAAATAGCCTTTTTTTTCAATGTCTTTGTAAGAAAAACCTTTTTTTCTGCAGAATTCTGTTCTTCCGATTTCAAACCATTCAAAATAGTGTTTATTATGAGCCACGCCCATTTGATCTGTTTCAGAATAGCGAACCCTTTCTTTAATTTCTACATATGGCTTATTGTTGAGAGAAGGCGACCTTCTTTTAGAAGGATGTTCCAAGTTTGGAGATTTCATCTTTGTAATATTTCCGGAATAAGATTTCCCATTCTCTGCTGCCTTCCTTTATGGTCTTTTTTTGGGATTCGATTTTTTTTATAGCTTTTTTTTCTAACAGTTCGTAAAGCTTTAATTCGTTTTCAATGCTCTTAACAATAGAAAGCCGGATTTCGTTGGGTTCATCAAGAAAATCGACACGGTCATCTTCAAAAATAGATTCCATGATGATACGTGAAAGATAGTTTATTTTTTCTCTAGATAATTTTATACTCACAGGACTATATTCTTTTCCTTAGCTAATTTACTTTTAATCATGCGAAACATGGTTTGATATTCGATGTTTTCGCTGCGTATTTTTTCTCTATGTTCATTAAGGATTTGCCTTACTTCTTGGTCTAACTTTTCCTCTTTTTGGAATTCATGGAATATGATCTCCCGGACGAATTCAACAAGAGAATTTTTATTTTTCGTTTTAATTTTATTATCTTTTATCAGATTTTTTACAATAGAAAATCCTAAATGATCTATTTCGTTCTTACTTAATCTCATAACCCCCCTAAAATACAATATATCGGGCGAAAATTCAAGACTTGTATAATGATAAAATCCAATAAGTTGGATTTTCGGGGTAAAATAACCTGGATTATTCACGAGTCAAGGTTGCTGCAGATGCAAGGCACAAGGCATGAAGGTGTGGTTCTTCACTGCGAATGCCTTGTAACGAAGCAGATGCTGTAAGATTGGCTCGCCTGTAAGGTAAAAAATGGCGATTAAAATAATAAATGCAAACATGAAAAATGTTTCAGTCATTCTTCTTGAAAAAAGTCATCTATATCGTTGAAAATGAAATAATAATTAGTACATCGCCATTTTTTTATGAATAGGTCAGGATAATTGTTTTACAGAAAAACTGTTTTTACTTTCGCTGTTTTTTGGAGGATTTGTTTTCTTTGGAGGAAAAATACAGAGAAAAGATAAATCCGCCTAAACAGAGGCCGAAAATAATAATCATAAAAATGAGGGCTTCAATTTTCATTTATTCTCTTTAGTTTTTTTGAGATTATTTTATTAAAACAAAGAAAGACAATAATGGCCACAGTCCATTGGAAAAGCACTGTTCCCAACGTACTTTGAGAGAACACTTTATACCAATTCTTTGGGTCGCTTGAGTAGCTGTCCCAAAACCACCAGCCGAGCATAGCGATGAGCTGGAGGGGGAGTAT
Source organism: Candidatus Aminicenantota bacterium (assembly GCA_041686095.1). GTDB lineage: Bacteria > Acidobacteriota > Aminicenantia > Aminicenantales > Aminicenantaceae > WJMT01. Next base: position 9,156 of record JAWLEN010000048.1, on the reverse strand, counting down.
AAATTTAACCAAAAAATCAAATCCTTTTCCAAGCTTAAAACGGCTGCCTGAAGCCGGTATGATTTTTTCTCGGAATTTTTTAGGGCCTGTCTTAAGCACTAGAAAAATAAAGAAAGCTCCACTCACAATAAGTCCCATGCCCCAAACCCAGTCTTGGTTGTTAAAGAAACCAATGCTTATGGCTGAAGGCAGTCCAAGGGCAAAACAGCTGACACCAACTACAGAAACAGCTTTTTTTCTAGATAGTCCGGCGTCAATGAAGATACGGGTTATGAGTTCGAGTTGAGATATGAGAGAAGAAAAGGCAGCAAAACAAAGGGCAAGAAAAAACAGGGCGAGAAAAAAAGAACCGGATGGTATTTTGGAGAATAGATTTGGTATCCAGATAAAGGTCAATCCTACATTGTCTGTTTTCATGACATCCAGGACTTTTTCTTGGGCCATGTTTTGTCCAGCAAAAAAGGAAAATACAGTGGGAATGATAGTCACTGCAGCCAAGAGAGAAGCAAAATAATCTCCAAAACCTAAAGTGGCAGAAGTGAGGACTGGATTCTCTTTTTTACGGCTGTATACAGCATAAGTCAGGAGAAGACCCCACCCAGCTCCGGTAGACCAAGCCGCTTGACTTAAAGCATTGATCCATATCTCAAGGTCTCCCAGTTTTGATAGGTTGGGAGAAAAAAGAAAGTTCAATCCTTTAAAAGCCTCTGGTAAGGTTAGAGCTCTAACACAGGCTGTTATCAGAAGGATGAAAAGAGAAGGGATTAAGAATTTATTAGCTCTTTCTATTCCTTTAGTTACTCCAAAAAAGATGATTATAGCTCCAATAAAAACAGCAAAAAAATGAAATCCAACCGGTTCCCAGGAGGAAGAAAAACCATGCCAGAAATCTAATGGTTTTTTATGAATAAGGTCTTGAAAGCAGGTAGCGAAAAAGTATTTGATGCACCATCCTGTCACAACCGTATAGTAAAAAGTAATGGCAGCTGTGACAAAGGCTACAAATGTTCCCATCCATGCAAAATTTTCACCTATCATATCCATAAAAGAACCGATGACGCCTCGTCGGGTATTTTTTCCAATAGAGTATTCTATAATGAGTAAAGGTATAGCCCATATAAAAAGGAATAAAATCCAGGCAATCATAAAAGCACCGCTTCCATATTGGGCAACAATTCTGGGAAAGCGCCATAAATTACCCGTTCCCACAGCCATTCCCAAGCCTGCAAACACGATTCCCCAACGAGAAAATGATTCTCTATTTTGCATGGTATTCTCCTCTGCCCCCTGGATTTTTTTGTCTACTGTCGATCACAGTAAAGGGATGAAGCTCCTCTACCTCCTGATTTTTCCTGGCTAAGGCAATGAGTTCTCCTCTGGGAGTGAAAAGACGAAATATTTGTTGGCTTTCTGATAATTCGTCCATTTTTTTCCAGTGAAAATCAATGCTTTGTATTTCTTCGGGTTTTATGCTGGCTCCGTTTCTCGCCTTATTGGAACCGGCTTCTGAAAGTGTGATTTTGGGGAATTGAGGAAGCAGATTTTCCAGGGAGAGCATAAAATCCTTGATTTTATTTTGACTAGCCATTAAGGAAATTTCCTCAAGAGTAAAACTATCCTTTATATTTAAGTAGGCCGTATGAGTTCTCTGTAATGCAGAAAGATGACCTCCGCATCCTGTCTTTTCCCCAATTTCATGGGCAAGACTTCTGATGTATGTTCCAGAGGAGCATTTTGTTTCAAAGTCAATAAAAGGGGGATGATATTTCAACATATTTAGGTAATATATTTTGATTTGATTTGGGGGCAGTTTTATTTTTTTATTTTCTCTTGCGTGTTTGTACAAAGGTTTCCCTTTATATTTTTTTGCTGAAAAGGGGGGAGGAGTTTGAAGGATATTGCCTTCAAATGATTTTATTATTTCAAGGATTTCTTTTTCAGCGGGAAATTTTATGCATTTTTTTGTGGTTGGTTTACCATAAGAGTCATAGGTGTCTGTTGAGTACCCTAATTTAATTTGGCCTTTATATATTTTGGTTAACTTTGAGTAAAAAGGAAACAGTTTGGTCGCTCTCCCAATTCCTATAAGAATCAAGCCGGTTGCCATAGGATCCAGAGTTCCAAAATGCCCCACTTTCTTTTTATTTAATATAACTCTTATTTTTTTTACTATGTCGTGGGAGGTCAAATTTTTCGGTTTATTAACCAGAATTATACCGTCCATGAGACTTTAAAAATTCTTTTTATCCTGACCTATTCAGGTTATTTAAAAGACATTTTATGTCTTTGTCCATCTGAATTAAGAATGCGGCTAACAATGGAGGGGATGTTTTTTATTAATTTTTTATGATTCCCGGTTACAGTAAATCCAGCCGCGTGCATGTGTCCTCCTCCTGAAAAGTGTTCAGCGATTTTCATGGCATTCGCATTTCCTTTTGTTCTCACACTGACTCTAAACATTCCTTTTTTAATCTCTTTAAAAAAAAGAACCACTTTCACACCTTTAATGGAACGGGCACAGGTAGTGATATCTTCTGTGTCAATTTGCTTGAGGTTTAGCTTTTTAAGGAATTTTGAAAACATGGTGATGGTAACGATTTTTCCATGGTGAGTCATTTTAAGAGTTGATAGAACTTTTCCTAAAAGTATGATTTTTTCAGGAGGATTGTTATTGAAAATCATCTCAGTCACTCGGTGAGGGACAGCTCCATGGTTGACCAGTTCATAACAGGTTTTGAATGCGTTTGCTTTTGTGTTTGAGAATTGAAATGACCCTGTGTCAGAAACAATAGCACTATACAGCATGGTAGCTATATTAGAGTCAAATTGAACGTTGAGTTTTTTCCCCAATTCATAAATCATGCAAGCAACTGCTGCCGCCTCTGGATCTACCCAATTGATATCTGCATAAAAGTCGTTTGAGTGGTGATGGTCGATATTTATTTTATAACAATCATCAATATGTTTTTGTCCTGAGCGCATCACATTGGCACATTCCAGAAGAATGACCATGTCAAATTTTTTTGTATCGATCTGGCCCCTATCAACGACTTCTGTCCCCGGAAAGTTATTGAAAGGAAAGGGGATGGGATCTTTGATAAAAATAGAAATATTTTTATTCATCTGTTTTCCCATCAGATAGAGGGCAAGACTGGTGCACACAGAATCTCCGTCAGGTCTTAAATGGGAAGTTACGGCGATATTTTTACTTTCTTTTATTTTTTCACTGATGCTAAGTATAGAATCCTCATTCATTTTTATCTAATTTTTTGAGTATTTCTTCGACTTTTTCATCATATTCCTGAAAGGGATCCACCTTAAAAATAAGCATGGGATTATACTTCAATTTTGTCCTAGAAGCAACTGCTTTTCTAAAATAACCCTGTTTCGAATTGAGGAAGTCTATAATTTCTTTTTGTTTCTTTTTATCAAAGACACTTACATAAATATTGGCAGTTAATAGGTCTTTTCCTACTTCTATTCTGGTGATGCTTATCAGGCTGGAATGAGAGTCTTGGACTGCTTGTAAAATCAAGCTGCTTAATATATTTTTTAAAAGACTTTCGACTTTTTTCTGTCTTCTTGATTTACCTAGTTTATTCATAAAAAAATGGCGATGCTTCCTTTGTTATTTTATTTTCAGTGATATGAAAGACTTTTTCAAGAACCATGACTTAAGCATTTTTTATTATTTACATTTTTTATTTAAAAAAATCTGTTTCTTTATAAATGATTTCCCCTTCAATACTTTGTTCGGCTTCCGCAATAATTTGGTTGAATATTTTTTCAATGATTGACTGTTTGTTATTGATGATCACCATCCCGATTTTGACTCTCTGCCATTTGTTTTGATAATCGATTTCTGCAAAAGATACATTAAATTTTGCTTTCAATTTATCTTTGTAGCTCTTGAGTCTCTTCCTTTTTTCTTTGAGGGAATGGGAATAGGGGAGATGAATTTCAATTCCTAGGTAACCTATGATCATTTAAACTTTGTAAATTTATTTAGGGGGAACTTTTTCGATATTGTAGGCTTCTATAATATCTCCTTCCTTAACATCTTTAAAATCCTGGATATTGATTCCACATTCATATCCTTTTTTTATTTCAGTTACATCATTTTTTAAATGCTTAAGAGAAGCTATTCTCCCCTCATGGATGATCTCACCATCCCTTATGAGTTTGATTTTTGAATTTCGGTGGATGGTTCCGTCTTGAACAAGACAACCAGCGATGATTCCAGCTCCTTTTATCTTAAAGGTTTGCTTGACTTTTGCTTTTCCTTGATAGATTTCTTTCTTAACAGGTTCGAGCATTCCCTTTAATGCCTTTTTAATGTCGTCTGTGAGTTCATATATGACATTATAGGTCCTTATTTCTACGTTTTCTTTAGCTGCAAGCTCCAAAGTCTTCTTATTTGGTTTGGTGTTATAGCCAATAATGATAGCATTAGCTGTGGAAGCGAGGTTTACATCAGATTCATTTATTTTTCCAGTTGCCGAATGAATGATATCTATATTAACTTTATCCGTACTTAAATTAGGTAGGATGTGGTTCAACACTTCTGCAGAGCCCTGGACATCTGTTTTTATTATAATGGAAAGAGTTTTTTTCTCTCCTTCTTCCATATCTTTGAAAAGTTGATCAAGGGTCGGACGGTCTTTTTCTGTTTCGATTTTTTCCTTTGTTTTGGAATGTCTAAAACTGGAGATCCTTTTAGCCATATCTAAACTGGGCAGCACCTGAAAGAAATCTCCGGCAACAGGGACATCTGAAAATCCTAATATTTCCACAGGCATTGAGATTTCGGCTTCTTTAATCGTTTTTCCGTTTTCATCAAACATGGCCCGTGCTTTGCCATAGGAGGTGCCGCAAACAAATATTTCTCCCCGGGAGAGCGTTCCATGTTGGATGATGATGGTGGCTACGGGACCTTTAGCTGTATCTAAACTGGCTTCTAAAACAATACCATGCGCAGGTACTTTTGGATTGGCTTTAAGTTCCATCATTTCGCTGAGAAGAAGAATCATTTCCAGCAGTTCGTCAAGGTTGGTTTTTTCTTTAGCTGAAATTTCAACACAAATGGTATCTCCTCCCCAATCTTCCACTAAAAGGTCTTCTTTTGATAGCTGCTGTTTGGTCCTTTCTACATCTGCCTGTGCTCTGTCTATTTTATTGATAGCCACTATGATGGGTACCTTGGCGGCTCGAGCATGGTTGATGGCTTCTTTAGTCTGAGGCATAACCCCATCATCGGCTGCGACCACCAAGACGACTATATCCGTTACTTGGGCTCCTCTAGACCGGAGTTGGGTGAAAGCTTCGTGACCAGGGGTATCAACAAAAGTAATAAACTTATTTTTATGAGATATTCTGTAAGCCCCTATGTGCTGAGTGATGCCGCCTGATTCTCGATTGACCAGATTTGATTGGCGAATAGCATCGAGAAGAGTGGTTTTTCCGTGATCAACATGTCCCATAATAGAAACAACCGGGGGTTTAGGTTCGAGGTTCTCTGTTTGGTTTTCAGCTTTCATACGCCATATTTTTTCAACCGGGACAATCTCAAGATTTATTTTAAGAAGACTGGATATTTCTTTGGCCAGGGATTGGGTAATTTCGTCATTGACTCCGATATTCAAGCCTCTGTGACTTAATTCTTCTGTGAGATCCTTAGCTTTGATATCGAGAAGTTCAGTAAGTTCTTTGAGATTAGTCCCTTCTTGGATTATTTTCTTTTCTGGCTCTTTTTTGCCTGGTTTTGTTTTTGTTTTTTCTTTTTTTGTCATTATTTACCTTAATTTGTTCGTTTATGCGTTCGTTCATTGTTTTTTATGTCTATTTTCCAACCCACAAGTTTGGATGCTAGTCTGACATTTAGTCCTTTTTTGCCGATAGCAAGGGACAGTTGATCTTCAGGGACAGCCGCCTTTAGTATTTTTTTGTTTTTATCCGCAATGGTTATGCTATCCACTTTTGCAGGACTTAGGGCTGATTTAGCATATTCCTCTGGTTTTTCAGACCATCTGACCACATCAATTTTTTCTCCGTTAAGCTCTTTACTTATGGACAGGATTCGGTTGCCTTTGATCCCAATGCACGCTCCAATGGGATCTATATCTTTTTCTTCTGTGCTTACAGACACTTTAGAGCGTTCCCCGGGTCTTCTTATGATTTCTCTGATTCGGACATTTCCATTGGCTATTTCAGGTATTTCTGTTTCCAGAAGCTTTTTTAGAAATTGGTTATCTGACCTGGATATAATAACTTGGGGGCCTTTAGTATCTTTAAGAACCTGAATTATAACACCTTTGACCCTGTCACCTCTTCTGAATTTTTCATCAGGAATTCTTTCTCTTTCTGGAAGCAGGACTTCAGCTTTCTTGACTTCCAGAATTACATTGCTCTTGGAGTCAAAACGTCTTAAAACTCCTGTTATGATATTTCCGGTATGAGGAGCAAAGGTGTTATAGACCTTTTCCTGCTCAGCATCCCTGACCTTTTGAAATATCACTTGTTTGGCCGCCTGAGCTGCTATTCTGCCTAAAGTTTCTGAAGGAAGGTCTATTTCAATGTAATTTCCCTGTTTGGCTGTCACATCGATTTTTTTAGCCTCTTTTAAAGAGATTTCGGATGAAGGATCTGAAACATTTTTAGTGATTTTTTTTACAGAATAGACCCTTAATTCTCCTTTTTCGGGTTTGAATTTAATGTGAGCTTTCTCGTTTTGATTGAAATAATTTGATGCTGCAACTCTTAAGGATTCTTCTATAGCGTTGATGATAACTTGTTTGTCTACATCTCTTTCCCTACTGAGCTGTAGTATCGTATTCCATACATTAACTTTCATAATTTATACCTTCTATAAATAAAAAAAAGGAATCGTTGAGTTTGAAAATTATAACTGAAATGAGTTGAATTATCAAATAGCAAAATCAAAATTACAGGCAAGAAACCAGCAAAACCCATAGAATATAATTTCATTCCTGGATTATTCAATAATCGAGATTGCTTCTGAGGGAGAAGGGCATGGGGTGAGGAATCCCCTGTGAGGGCGGAGCGGGCATGGTTCCTCTTTAGAGGAGAGCGAAGCCCGAACCGGGAGAGAGATTCATCGCTGGTGAATCGAGCGGGTGACGAACCCTGTGCCCTTTCCCTCATATTATTTTAGCGAGCACAAGCAATATCCAAATTTCACCAGATTTTATGAATAACCAGGAATTAGATTAGGAGAGGAGCAAAAACCAAGCTGACCACAGCCATAAGTTTAATAAGAATATTCATGGAAGGACCTGAGGTATCTTTTAAAGGATCTCCAATGGTGTCTCCGATGATGGATGCCGCATGAACCTCTGTGCCTTTGCCGCCCAAGTGACCTTCCTCGATCCATTTTTTGGCGTTATCCCAGGAGGCGCCTGAATTAGCCATAAAAATGCCTAAAAGTACCCCAGTAGCTGTGGCTCCAGCTAGAAATCCACCCAACGATTCAGCTCCAATAAAAAAGCCTACAGCAAGCGGGGAGATAACAGCGAGCATCCCAGGAAAAATCATCTCCATGAGAGCACTTTTTGTGACGATATCCACACAGCGGTCTGAGTCTGGCTTTACTTTCCCTTCCATAAGTCCCTTTATATTCTTGAACTGGTTTCTTATTTCTAAAACCATCTTGTTGGCAGCTCTTCCCACAGCTTTGAGGGTTAAGGAAGCTATGACAAAAGGCATTAAAGCTCCTAACAGTAAGCCTATGACTGTTTTTACGTTGGTCAAATTAATGGCTTCTAGACCGATTGTTTTCTGGTAAGCAGAGAACAAAGCCAATGCGGTTAAGGCTGCTGAGCCTATGGCAAAACCCTTACCTATAGCTGCAGTGGTGTTTCCGCAGGCATCCAGTTTATCTGTGATTTTTCTTATGGATTCGCCCGAATTTGACATCTCGCTGATTCCGCCTGCGTTATCTGCAATAGGACCGTAGGAGTCTGTAGACATCACAATACCTATGGTGGCCAGCATTCCCACTGCAGATAGGGCTATTCCATAAAGGCCTGCCAAACTGTATGACACGTAAATTGTGAGAGCAATAGTGAGAAGAGGCAGAATAACGCTTTGAAAACCAAAGGCCAGGCCGGTGATAACCACAGTAGCGCTTCCTGTTTTAGCAGCCCTAGCAATGGTACGAATAGGAGGCCCGGCTGTGAAGTATTCACTTTCCAAGCCTATAAGGATGCCGCTGATCATTCCGCACAATACAACCCAGAACACATTCAGGTCCGATAAGATTAATTTGACAGTCACAAAAGCTCCGATAAGAAATATAAAAGCACTGATATAAGTGGAGTTTCTCAAGGCTGATTGAGGATTGAAATTTTTTAGAATATTTATGGAAAAGACTCCTATCCATGAACTGATAAGACCAACCGCAATAAGAAGAATAGGAAGAGATATGTAATTTATGGCCGGAGTCAAAGTAGCTCCGATAGCAATAGAAGCGATCACAGATCCTGCATAAGATTCAAAAAGGTCAGCTCCCATACCAGCGGTATCACCCACATTATCTCCCACATTGTCAGCAATAACCCCGGGATTTCTAGGGTCATCCTCTGGAATTCCGGCTTCGATTTTCCCTACAAGATCCGCTCCCACATCAGCGCTTTTGGTGAATATTCCTCCGCCTACACGGGCAAATAAAGCGACAGAACTGGCTCCCATAGCAAATCCATTGATGATCAGAGGATTTTTTGTGAAAAAATAAATCACTCCGATCCCGGTAAGTCCGAGTGCAGCCACAGATATTCCCATAACAGATCCACCCTGAAATGCAACGGATAGAGCTTTTGGCATTCCTCCTTCTATGGCTCCTTGAGTAGCTCTAACTGAGGAGCGGGTGGAAGCTTTCATACCAATAAATCCAGCCAGCATGGAACAAAAAGCTCCGGTAATAAAAGACAGTCCTGTGTATATATTGAAAAGCTGCCAGAGCAGAATAAACACTGCTGTTATGAAAATAAAAATACATGTGTATTCTCTCTTGATAAAGGTCATAGCACCGGAATGAATGGATTCAGCTATTTCTTTCATCAGATCCGTGCCCTGAGGAAGTCTTTTTAAAAGGAAATATAAGCCCAGAGCAAAAAATAATGAAATGATGCCCAGAATAAA
>JAWLEN010000047.1:6236-18473 GCA_041686095.1 Candidatus Aminicenantota bacterium | reverse complement strand
TTTTTGTTTTTGTGATTATGAATATCTATAGTATAATTTCATTCCATGAAGAAAGAATATTCAAACCCAATCATGTTTTTTTTAAGGTCAATATCAACAAAAGACTGTACCCAGGTTCATATTGAGTTTTTATTTCCGACTAAATAAACCGATTTCTGGACTTATCTATGAAGAAGATTTTATTTGTATTTGGGACCAGGCCTGAAGCTATTAAACTGGCTCCTCTCATCACGGAGATGAGAAATAAAAAATGGGGACTCAGTTCTTGTGTGTGTGTGACCTCCCAGCATAAAGATCTGCTCACACAGGTGCTTGATCTTTTTGAAATCATTCCTGACTATGACCTGGGCATTATGAAGAAGGGGCAGAGCCTTTTTGATGTGACTGCGAAAGGTTTAGAGAAAATACAGACAGTGTTTGAGAAGGAGAACCCCAATGCTGTGATGGTTCAGGGGGACACAAACACCACATTTTTAGCTTCTTTAGCAGCTTATTATAAAAAGATTAAAATCGGGCATGTGGAAGCAGGGCTGAGGTCAGGAGACAAATACAATCCTTTTCCTGAAGAACAATTTCGCAGGATGACCGATGTTTTATCTGATTGGTGTTTTGCTCCTACTGAAACAGCTGCCCGGAATCTTATGAAAGAAAACATATCTCGGGAAAACATATTTATCACCGGAAATACAGGAATAGATGCTTTGTTTATGACTCTGGAAAAACAAAAATCATCTTCGATTGAAAGAAAGCACAAAGTCAGATTCGCTGCAGATTACGGAATAAACTGGGAGGGAACAAAAATTATTTTAGTGACCATCCACCGCAGAGAAAGCTTTGGCTGTGACCTGGTCAATATATGCCAAGGTATAAAAGAATTAGCGAGCCAAGCTCCTCAAGTGCAGATCATCTGGCCTGTTCACCCCAATCCGGAGGTTCATCAAACGGTTCAATCCCAACTGAATTCTGTTTCCAATGTATTTCTGATCTCTCCTTTGGATTATTCCTCCTTTGTCTGGATAATGAAACAGTCCTATCTTATTTTGACTGATTCAGGGGGGATACAGGAAGAAGCTCCTTCTCTAGGAAAACCGGTTTTGGTTTTGCGAAAAAAAACAGAAAGACCTGAGGGCATTCGAGCTGGTACAGCCCGTTTGATAGGAGTCAAAAGCAAAGACATCGTTGAAGAAACCCTGGCCCTTTTTCAGGATAAAGCCTTGTACCGGGAAACGGCGAAGAGAGTCAACCCATATGGAGATGGAAAAGCTTCACAGAGAATCTTGCAAATTTTGGAACAGAAAATTTAATATGTCGTTCAGAAAGATAATATCATACACCAGTCTTATAGTTCTGATTTTGGTGGGTGGGTTTTTTGGGATCAGATATCAGATTAAACAGAGCTTGTACAATGATGTGAACCGCTATATCACCACACCTTCTCTAAAGCCCACTCTTCAAAGGACCCAAGCTGTACGGTTTGATCCTTCTTTTTATTATACAGGCAAACGTCCCTCTGAATTAGCCAGGGAATTAGCTGACCGTTGGCATGAAGCAGGGATCAACCTGGTTTTTTTTCGCGCTTATGATCCTTCATATGGATCGTTTTATCGAACTGAATATCTCTACAATAAAGAAGGGGAATTTGGTCAGTATGACCTTTTGAAACATATTTTAAACAGCTGCGAAAAAAAGAATATAAAAGTTTTTGCCTGGCTACCTGTGATGAATCATCAGGGAGCATGGGAAGCAAATCCAGAATGGAGAAAGATAAATCAGCAAGGAGAAGAATACACAGCTTCGGGATTGGAGTACCCCCTTTGTGCTCGGAATCTAGAAGCCCGCTCCTGGTGGCAGGGTTTTATTCAAGACCTGCTTCAGAATTACCCAAAACTTTCCGGAGTTGATTTGGCTGAGCCTGTGGTCAGCTGGAGAGAAGGAGAGGCATGTTACTGTAAGACATGCCGGGAAGCTGAGGCAGAAGGGGCATCCGATCCTGAAGAGGTGAGAGCCCGGCCTCTGACTTCTCTGCTTCATCAGAGTTTCAAAAAAGTGCATCAATTCAACCGGAAAACTTCTCTTACTTTTGTTGCCAGTGCCAAAGAAAACGGAGATCTTTTTTCCTTTGATGAAATCAGGAGGCAAACCGGTTTGGATTTGACTTCTCTTCTTAATGCTTCCTCTATAATGCGGCCGAATTTTATTTGTCCCGAATTTATTTGGCAGGAATGGAAGAGCCGTTTTCATGAAGAGGGCTTGGGTTTCTCTCCGCAGTGGTCGGCCTCTGCTTTCCAGGAATTCGTTCAGAATCTGGATTCTCCTGTAAAGGTGATTCCTCATTTAGAGGCTACAGATTTTCCTGGGGTATCTGTGGATCCTGACCAGATAGCTGCCATGCTTCAGAGTATCCTTGAAGCTGGAGCCAGGGGATTTGATATTTACAGTTCCAGCCTCCTGGACAAAAAACATGCTTGGGGTGTTTTAGAAAAAGTCGACCAGTGGTTTAAAGTCAAGTCATGTTTGGTGCTCTACGATCCCACAAGCAATCGAAACGATGCTGTGCAGACCGGAGAACTGCTCAGACACTTTAACACCCGGGTGGAATTGAAGTCTTTGGATCAGTATCAACCAGGTTTAATAAAAGATTATGACAATGTCTTTTATGTGGGCGGAGAAGCAGATGCCGTTATCCCTGAATCACTGATCAAAGATATTGAAAAGTCACTGACCACATTCTGCTGGCTGGGATTCAATGTGGATCAGCTTCTTTCTCATCCTTCAATTTCGCAAAAATTGGGAATTAAGTTCAAGCAATCCGTCAAAGACACTTTTGTAAAAGTCAAATACAAAAAAAAGTTTTTGGCTAAAAATGAACCATGGACCCAGGAAGTCAAAATAACCAACCCTACCAGAAGTGTTGTGCTTGCTAAGGCTTACAATGAAGATCAGAGCAAAGAAATTCCTTATGTGGTGCGCAGCGGTCGGGACTTCTGGTTATTTGCCGATCTTCCCTCTGCCTATGCCGTAGAAGGAGGACGGTTTTTGGTTTTTGCAGACCTTCTTCATGATATCCTTAACGAAGACCATGTTTCCGGAAATCAGGCCATGGTTCGGATCGAAGATGTGCATCCTCTCACCGATCCTCAAAGTTTAAAAAAAATAGCCAATTTTCTTCACCGGCGGAAGGTTCCATTTCAGGTTGCTTTATGTCCTTTTTATGTCAATCCAGAAGAAAACATCCACACTTCTCTTAGTGACCATCCAGAATTGGTTTCTGCTCTGAAACATATGGTGAGACAGGGCGGAGTTCTGGTGATGCATGGAGTCACTCATCAGAGATTTTTAGAGACCACCACTGACTATGAATTCTGGGATCCGGTTAATGATGCTCCGGTCCAAGGGCAGACCGAAACCACCGTGCATCAGCGGGTGGAGAGAGGATTGAGGGAATGCTGGATAAATGGGCTGTATCCTTTGGTGTGGGAAACGCCTCATTATGCGGCTTCGCAGGAATTTTATTCCGTGATAAGCCGTATATTTTCTTTGGCTATGGAGAGAAGGCAGGCGATAAACAAAAGGGGTACTGATCAGTGTCTTCCCTATGCACTCCTTTGTGACCGTTACGGTCAAACATTGGTACCGGAAAACTTAGGATATGTGCCATTAGAAAATCCTGACCCTCGTTTGATTTTAAAACCAGCTGACCACATGAAAGTGGTTCGAGATGGAGTGGCTTCTTTTTTCTTTCATCCCTTTGTGGATATAGAAGCCTTAAAAACTATTGTTTATTCTCTCCAGAAAAGTGGATTTCAGTTCACCAGTATTGCCTCTCTTCCCATATCAGTGGAGACCTCATTCGGACTAACTAAGAGTTCCAGCGGTTTGATAAAATTCACTCCTGAGCACAGGTGGGGTATTCAGTCCAAACTTTTTTTCCCGGGGATTTTAAAGTCCCAAAAAGAATTCCGAACGGCTCCAGGAGAAAAAATTGAAAAAAAGATTTCTATTTCTCCAAGGGAAATGTATGTACTTCATTTTTTTAATCCTGTTGAAGAGACGGTCAGAAAAAATGTTCGGAAGAAGGATCTAAAAAAAGACACCGCTCTTCGCATGCTCCGGAGGGTGGCTGATTTCCAGGGGGAAGAGGCAGAGGTTCCTACCGCCCTTCTTCTTCATACCCAAGAAGCCAATAATAATCAGATAAATGAGATTTTGAGCTATGAAGCGGTTTTCAAACTGCTCGGAATTTCTATAAGCCGCTTTCCAGCTCAAGAATTTGAAATGATCCCCGATGAAATCAATCTCCTTATAATCCCTGAAGCTTCGGCACTTCAGCTTCAAAATACCCAGATCGAGTATATACTGGATATATTGGAACAGGGACGAATATCTGTTATCACGAGTGGATACAGTCCGCTTTCAGATGCCCTGGGAATAGAAAAAACTCCGCGCATCATTCAGGTAAAAGAGATACAGGATTTAGCATATCCTGGAGTGAAGATCATGGGGTCAATGCCAGAGTCTTTACATGTGTTTGAAGCACCGGGGGATGCCGTATACATCTACCAAGATCTGGAGAGTGGGGAACCCCTGATGGTCTCTTCTTCCAAAGGAAGGGGAAAATTTTTGTACTCAGGTCCCCTGTTTGACTCAAAGAGTTCTCAGGGGATAACCAGATATCCTCATTTCCTCACACACGTATTTCAGACTTTTAACCTGTTTCCTCTGCTTAGAGGAAAGGGAGCAGAGGTTTTTTTCAATCCTGTTGAGAGGGAAGATACTGCCGCGGAAGACCTGATTAAATTCTGGAGACGGAGCGGTGTGAAAATCATACATGCTGCCGGTTGGCATGTATACCCGGAATGGACATATGATTATGAGCAGCTCATCAGTCTCGCTCACAATAACTCTATGCTGGTTTATGCCTGGCTGGAACCTCCTCTAGTTCATGAGAAATTTTGGCTGGAACATCCTGAATGGAGGGAGAAAAATGCCTTAGGAGGCAATCCAGAAGAAACCTGGAGGCATCCCATGGCACTGGGAGATCCAAAGGCACGAACAGAGGCCATTAAGGAGTGGAAGAGGATTCTGGGGGCGTATCCATGGGATGGAGTGACAGTCAACCGATTGGGATTTGAAGCTTCTTTTCCCCCGGACCCCAAGATCATGACTCCTTTTCATTCTTCTGTTCGCCTGCGTTTTAAGGTGAAGAATGATTTTGATCCCATTGAACTTTTTAATGCAAATTCTCCTTTTTACTGGAGGAAAAACACTCCTGCCTTAAAGAAATACATGGATTTTCGCCGACAACTTTCCGAAGAATACACTGATGCTCTTCTAAAAATGTTGGAAGAATTCCGAAAAGAGCAAGATAGATTTATAGAAATCATCCTCACCTATGATGCCCGGAGAACGGACCCCGGTATTTCCGTTTCTAAAGCCCAAAAAATCAATACGGAACACAATGTTTTATGGCAGTATATCCCTGAACCTGAGAAAGCTTGGATAAACCCATCGCCTCCCTTTGACATCCTTCAGCTCACCATATCTCCGAATCAGAATGGGAAAGGCTTTATCCCTGAAGCACCTACATCCTATCCCACGGGAACAGCCCTCTATCAGAAACTCAGGGAACTGGTCCGAGACAGCCAACGTTATATCATTTATTCTGAAAATTCTCTTTATGAAGTAGACACTCAGATGCTGCCTTTTGTGATGAGCTCAGAGCGTTCTTTGCTGTGGGGTGAGGACCAGCTTCATATTCAATCTGAGAAAGGAGGAGAGGTTTTATTTACCGGTGAAAAATTCAAGAAATTGCAGATGGACGGGACATTCGCCGGGTCTTTTTATAATAATCGTCTGTTAGTTCCTTCCGGAGAGCATACACTGCAGATAAAGTCCGGGAGTTGGGGAGGGCTTGTGCCCCTTAAATCGAAGACAAGAGTGGTGGATTTTTCAGGGAATCTCAGGAAAATTGACGTGAAGTGGAGAGGAGTTACTGTGGATTATGAAGCGGATAGAGGTTCATACCTGGTGATTACAGATGAGCCACTGAAAATCACTCAGAATGGAGAAAAATATGGTTATTTTGCTCACGAGGGACAGAGGGGATGGACTATTTACACACCTCCCGGGAGTTCTAACGTCGAAATCATAACCCGTGGGTATTCAGAAGTTTTTCTTTCTGTTTTGAGCCTCAGCTTATCTAACCTTATTGTCTTTGTGAGCGCAGCAGCTATATTCTCTTTACTGGTTTTATTTTTATTTATTCAACTCAGAAGATTTGTTCAAAGAAAGAAAGAATGATGGCTTTTAGCAGCGGATTCTTGGAAGTCTTGTTTTTAACAGCAGTGGTCATTCTTTGGTCCATGATTTTCTACCAGCTCTTTTTCACTTTTATGGGATTTATTTATTATCGAAAATCTTTACAAGAAAAGACAGATTTGGATAAAGAAAAAATCAGTGATCTTCCATCGGTTTCCATTCTCATCCCTGCCCATAATGAAGCTCTGGTCCTTGAAAAAACTCTGAAGTCGCTTTTAGCTCTTGATTACCCGGTTGAGAATTTGGAGATCATAGTGATCAATGATGGGTCCACTGATGCCACCCCGGAGATTACCAGGGCTGTTTCTTTAAAAGATTCGAGAGTCAGGCTTTTCAATGTTCCTGAAAAAGAGGCAGCCAGAGGAAAACCTCATGCCTTGAATCTGGGTTTGGAGGAGGCAAGACATGAATACATTGCTGTGTATGATGCGGACAACACTCCTGTGCCTTCATCCCTCCGTTATCTTATCAAAAACATGATCAAAGCCCCGGAATTAGCAGCTGTTTTTGGAAAATTTCGAACCAGAAATCGGCAGCAAAATCTTTTGACCCGGTTTATCAATATTGAAACTCTATCTTTCCAGCTCATTGTTCAGGCAGGCCGTTCTAAACTCTTGAACATTGCTATGCTTCCAGGGACTAATTTTGTGATACGCAGGAGCATCCTGGAAAAATACGGCGGATGGGACGAGAAGGCTCTGACAGAGGATACTGAGCTGAGCATCAGGTTGTTCCAAAATGGGGATCGAATTAAGTTCATTCCTTATGCCGTGACATGGGAAGAAGAACCAGAAAATTGGCGGGTATGGGTGCGGCAGCGGACCCGATGGGTGAGAGGGAATATTTATATTTTCAGGAAATTTTTACTTCCTTCTCTCCGCCAAAAAAAATTAGGAGTGATTTTAGAGCTGGGTTATATATTTTTGCTTTATTATCTTTTTTTAGGGTCTATTCTGCTTTCCCATTTGTTTTTTATAACCAGTGGAGTAGGCCTGATTGCGGTTCATTCCCCGGGTCCTTATTTCATTGTTTGGGTGTGTGCTTTTTTATTATTTGTCATTGAAATTATGATGACAGCTGCTCTGGAAAAAGAAGCTTTGCTGGAAAACCTAGGGGTTGTGGTCCTTATGTACTTTACTTACTGCCAGGGATGGATCATTCTGGTGTTTCGTGCTCTTTACCAAGAGTTTTTTAAAAAGCAGAGCCTTGACTGGGAAAAGACTCCTAGGTTCGCCTCATCCAGAGACAAAATTGAGAGGTTCAAGCATTGACTTAAAAAACCGACTAAAGGATATAGGAAAAAAACATGAAAATAAAAATGGCAGTTTTGAGTGCTGTTATCGTTTTAATGAGCGTTATCTCAGCACAGGCAGAAATCCGGCCGCAGGCAGGAGTGGAAAGTTATTTAGGTCCTAACAAATTCTTTTCCTTAACTCCCTGGGCAGGGGTGAGGATCAATTTGACTAAAAAATCTTCATTACTGGTGAAGTATTATCTTCACAATCTCCAGTATGATTATATCAATGATCTGGGAGAGACCGTCCGAAGAAAGGCCCGGTTGAATAATTTTACCACAGCTGTTTATGCCCAGAAATGGGGGCATGACTTTTATGCAGCTGCATCCCTGTTTTCTGGTACTGACGATTATTCGGCTCTGGCTCTGGACATCGGAACCGAGCTGCGGTTGATAAAAAGAGTGGCCATTTCAGGAGGATTGTATTATTTAAACGAAGATTCAATCCTTTGGTACCCGGAACAAGAGTCCCGCCGCATCGCTGTGTATTCTGTTAAAGGAGGATTCAGGTACACTTTAACAGATGGACTTTCAGTAGGACCTAAATTTGATTTCTATAAGAATTCGGAACAGGTCAACGCCTCATCATTGGGCGTGCTTCTTCAGTTTGTTCCCAAGGACCCGGTTTATATTCACTTCTTATACTACCGATACACCGAATCCGCCCAATACAAATTTTCCGGAGACTTTTTTTCTTTGGGAGTGAACCTTTATTATTAATCCCTTTTTGTCAGCATCCTTCACATTGACCCTAAACCAGAATTGACGTAAACTGTATAAGTAAATTGTGAACAGCGATCTTAGGCCAAAAATTTAGATAAAACCTTTTCACTGTTTGCTGTTAGGAGAGACAGAAAAAAATGGTCATCTGGAAAGGTTCCCAATGAATACCCAAAATAAACTTCTTTTTGGAACGGCTGGTGTGCCCCAGTCATCCCTCAAGAAAACCACTTTAGAAGGGCTGAGAGAGATTAAACGTTTAGGTCTGGACTGCCTTGAAATCGAATTTGTCCAGGGAGTGAAAATGGGGGTGGATACCGCTCAACAGGTGGGAGAAGAAGCTGAAAAACTGGGTTTGTCTGTGAGTGTTCATGCCCCTTATTATGTGAGTCTTAACTCTCCTCGCCAGGGAATAAGAATGACCAGTCATAAAAGGCTTCTCCGCTCTGCACGTATCGCCCGAATTTTGGGAGCCAGAACCGTGGTTTTTCATCCAGGTTATTACGGGAATAAAACTCCGGAACAAACTTTTGAAACTATAAAAGAAGGGCTCAAAGAGGTGGCCTCCATCCTGAATTCTCAGAGAAATCCGGTGGTTTTAAGACCTGAAACTATGGGGAAGCGCTCTCAGTTTGGCTCCTTGGAGGAAATTCTTTTTTTGTGTCAAGAGGTGGAAGGGCTTAAACCCTGCATCGACTTTTCTCACCTCCATGCCCGTTATGGAAAAGCCAATGACTACCTGAGCTTTCACAGAATTCTGAATAAAATCAAACTCAAATTGGGGATAAATGCTTTAAAAGACATGCACATCCATGTGAGCGGTATCCTGTACGGGAATAAAGGAGAGATCAAGCATCTTATGCTGGATAAATCTGACTTTCGTTATGACGAGCTGATGCAGGCCCTGAAGGATTTTCAGGTCAAAGGCACAGTCATCATCGAAAGTCCTACTCAGGAAAAAGATGCTTTGATGCTTAAAAATCTCTACCACTCCACCTAACCTGACCTATTCATAAAAAAATGGCGATGCCTTTATGATTATTATTTTATTTTCAGCGATATAAAAGTATTTTTAAAAACAATGAATTTAACATTTTTCTTGTTAGTATTTTTATTTTAATCGCCATTTTTTTACCATAGAGGCAAGCCGATCTGAAATTCAGATATGGCTTGTGCTCCGTTCAGATTTTTAACGCCATTCTTTGTACTGTGTTTTCGGCTGCTGCGCAACTCCCCCCGTCCGTGGGTCAAACATGCTCCCAGCTCAGCTTCGCTGAGTTCCCTCAAACACAGCACTCAAAAGGCTAAATCTTCAAAGTCGCTTCAGCCACACCTGAATTTCATCAAGCTTACAATTTCGGCTCTTGAATAAGTCAGGTAATTTAACCTGACCTAGTCACCTTTTTTTTGGGAGAAAAAGTTATAAAGCAGTCCAAACAACCATCCAGTGATGAATCCATACACAAAGCCCCAGATAAGTCCTACTAGACTGCCCAGGAAACTGAAGCTGTAGCCAAAGTAAAAGGCATTTAATTTTGAAATAGTCTGTCCTTGGCCGCCTGCTATAAGTAAAAAATTGGTTGCCAGAAAAATCCCAACTCCCCAAAGGAAGCCTGCTGTGAGGCCTAAAGCTGTTTTGTTGAGTTTCATATATCCCTCTCTATTTATTTTGATATTCCTTATCATATAAAGCTAAATTAATTTGGTCAATATAAAAAACAGGTACACTATACCTTTTCACCCATTTATTTGCTCTTTTTTTTGCGTTTTTGGGTTTGATGAAAAATAAAAATAGAGGACTGCTTAGTTGAACTTTGCCTTTGATTAAAGTATAAAGAAACATATCCGGAGGTTGAACGTGGATAAATTTAAAAATCTTTCTTTTCCCAAAGCTCCTTGGATAAAGATATCCCCTCCAGGGCCCAAATCAAAGGATTATCTAAAGTTCCAAAAGGCTGCGGAAAGCGCAGCTGTTTCATATCCCAGAGGCATGCCCATGGCACTCCGCCGGGGTAAAGGAGCGACGGTTGAAGATGTAGATGGAAATATTTACATTGATTTTTTTGGCGGAGCCGGGGTTATGGGAGTGGGCCATTCCAATCCTCAGGTTATCAAAGCAGCTTCTGATCAGATCAAAGAACTCACTCATTCTCTGGATGTTCCCAATCAAGCCCGCAGGTCCTTAGTGAAGATGCTTTGTTCAATCCTGCCGTCTCCGCTGAACAAACTTTTTTTCGGAGGACCGACTGGTTCAGATGCGGTTGAAGCAGCCATCAAGATTGCCAAATACAATAAGAAACGCTCCTCTATGATTGCTTTTCAAGGAGCCTACCATGGCATGACTGCTGGTGCCCTATCCCTTTCTTCCGGCCTTTCTTTTAAAGAAGATTTTCTTCCTTTGCTTCCGGATATCCATTTTATTCCTTATGCCTACTGCTACCGCTGCCCCTATGGACTTGAGCCCTCCTCCTGTGAATTGAGATGTGCTCAGTATCTGGAGTATATTCTTGACGACCCCCATTCCGGAGTAGGGAAACCCAGTGCAGTGATTATGGAAGCGGTGCAGGGAGAAGGAGGAACCATTGTTCCTCCTGATAAATTTGTCCCTAAAATAAGAGAAATCTGCACTAAGTATGATGTACTGCTCATTATCGATGAAATACAGGCCGGCCTTTGCCGAACAGGAAAAATGTTTGCTTTTGAGCACACCCAGACAGTTCCTGATATTGTGACTCTGAGCAAAGCTTTAGGAGGAGTGGGATTTCCTATATCCTGCGTGGCGTTTAAAAAAGATCTTGACCAATGGCCTCCGGGGAAACATATAGGAACGTTTCGCGGCAATGTGGTGGCTTATGCGGCAGGAGCTGCAGCTCTTGAATTCATGAAGGATAATCATCTGGCAGAGCATGCTTCCCGCTTAGGAGAATTCATGCTCTCCAAACTCAAACAGATTCAAAAGGATTCAGAAAAAGTGGGGGAAGTGCGTGGAAAAGGGCTGATGTTTGGAGTCGAATTTGTCCGTGATAAATCGACCAAAACTCCGGCTCCAGAAATCGCACAAAAAGTAAGATCCATCTGCCACAAACATGGGCTTCTTATAGAGATAGGGGGACATTATAATAATGTGGCTCGGTTTTTGCCCCCATTGATTCTTACTCAGGAATTAGCGCTTAAAGGAATAGAGATATTTGAGGACGCCGTGAAAAAAGCCTCTTCTATGAATAAAATCTGACCAGACCAGCCGCGATAATCAAACCACACACCACTCCGTCCAGCACAGGAATACCCAATTCTTTTTGAATTTTGCGGTCCAGTCCGGTCATGCCCGCACATCCCAGCACAATAACATCAGCTCCATCCTTTTTGACTGCTGCCCGAGCTGTCTCAAGATATTTTTGATCTTCGCTCATGTTTTCCATTCCTTTTTCCGGAGCTCTTATAGAAGCTAGTGAATCCTCAAGACAGTATTGCTCAACCAATTTTTCTTTAATGGATATGGAAAATTCACTCGTTTGAATCACAGAAAAGCTCTGTCCTAGCATGGATGCTATTTTCATGGATGATTCTCCGATTCCTATCACGGGTTTTTTAGTGATCCCTTTTATTACCTCTAAATTGGGATCACAATGGCAGGCCACCACAAAAGCGTGGTATTGAGCTTGGTTTTCCTTAACCAGCTTGATCATTCCCGGCGCAGCTTTTTTCTGGTCCTCATAAGTCTCAATGAATTCAGGAGCTCCAGGCGTGGGGAGACATATTGTATCAAAATTCCCTTTACTGAAATTTTCAGCGGTCTTTTGGATGGCCTGGGTCATATCCAAATCGCTGTTCGGATTAATGATAAGAATTCTCAATTTATTATTCTTTGTCATCGCCCAGCATATAAGGGGATGAGGGGAATTCTT
>JAWLEN010000047.1:0-6136 GCA_041686095.1 Candidatus Aminicenantota bacterium | reverse complement strand
CTGGGTCATATCCAAATCGCTGTTCGGATTAATGATAAGAATTCTCAATTTATTATTCTTTGTCATCGCCCAGCATATAAGGGGATGAGGGGAATTCTTGGGAAAGTTTTTCTTCGATGATCGTTTCTGGATAACTTAACAGCCTCATGAATTCCCGGGATATCTGTTTCCTGGCTTTTTGGTCATATTTTCCTTCTCTGACTAATTCTGATTTTCTCTTTTTTAAATTTAAATAAGACTTAAGAACATAGTCGTCTTTGTAGTAAAGAATAGAATACTTTCCCCGCGTGAATTCTTCAGACTGAAGCTCAGTCACAATCAGGGACTGCTCCAGGTAGGACTTCACTCCAAAAGCATTCACAATGATTTCTGATGAATGTTTTATGGTTTCATGATCTTCAGGTCGAAGGGGCGGACTCACCGCAAGTCTTTTCACTCCACAGGCTACCATTTCCACAAAGCAGTTGATCATACCAAGTTGAAATGAGTGTTGGTCTATTTTCAATCCTTTTTGGTTTAGTTCCATTATTATTTCTCCCGGATCGTTCAGGCTTACTGTTGGCTCTTACTTGCTTTTACAACATAATCCCTGTTAGAGTCAACCTTAAAAACAGCATACTTATTGCGGTTCTCTAAAAAATCCTTCATCAGTTTAAAAAACGCCCCATTTAAAGCCAAAAGGGCAATCAGATTGGGGAGGGCGCACACACCCACAGATATATTGGCAAAAACCCAAAGTTCATTCACATGATTGACTCCAGCAAAGATCACTCCGGGCAGAAGATAAAACCATTTGAGATAACGGATCGAGTTTTTGCCAAAAAGAGTGATCACTGAGGTCTCATAATAGATGAAAAATCCGATCTGGGTGGACAGACAAAAAGTCAGGATGGAAAACGAAATGACCGCTGACGCCAGCCCGGGAGGAAACACAGAGGAGAAGGAGTCGATCACAAGATCGATCCCTGATTTTCCATCTCCCAAAAGTCCGGTAGATAAAACCGCAAATGAGGTTATGGTGCAAATGATAAGAGTGTCAATAAATGTTTCAAACGCTCCCCATAATCCCTGCTGAAAAGGATGTTTTGTATCAGCAGTGGCATGCACCATGGGAGCCGTGCCCAGACCCGCTTCATTGGACAGCATGCCTTTGGCCATGCCTTCTTTGAGGGCAGTTCTTACAGCCACACCCGCCATTCCTCCTAAAGCAGGTACCGGAGAAAAAGCATACTTAAAAATCATCCCAAATACTTCGGGTATTTTGGTATAATTGATAAAAAGTACAGCCACACCTCCCACTATATATACAAGAGACATGAAAGGAACCAACCTCTCACAAACCATGCCGATACGCCTAATACCGCCGATCACCACAAATCCTGTGATCAGAGCCATAGCACCTGTAGTGAGATAGGGATTTATTTTGTAGCTGGAGAGAAAAGCACGTCCCACTGTGTGCTGCTGGAGCAGGGTGGCGCTGAGCAGGGAGTTAACCAGAACTCCCCCAGCAAATATGTTAGCCAGAGACTTCCATCCCAGGCCTTTTTTTATATAGTACATGGGTCCGCCGTGAAGAGTTCCGTTTTTATCCACTTCTCTGTAATGAACCGCCAGAGTGATTTCTGCTGTTTTAACGATCATGCTGAAGAGAGCCAAAATCCACATCCAGAATATGGCGCCAGGACCTCCAATGGACAGGGCGGTGGCCACTCCTGCGATATTGCCCATCCCCACAGTGGAAGCTAAAGCTGTAGAGGTTGCCTGAAAAGGAGTCATCCTTCCCTTGGTCTGGATTTTTGTTTTCTCAAATATTTTTCCGAATGTATTTTTAAATATGAGTCCCAATCGGGTTATTTGAAAGGCTTTGGATTTGATGGTTAAAAAGACCGCCACTCCTGCGATAAAAATGATGGTCCAAGGTCCCCATAACACTCGATCGATCGCAGAAGCGATGTCCAGAATTTGCTCTAACACTATTAATAGGTTCTAGCGATGTTGCGGCTTAATAAAGCGGTTTCCAAAAGGTGCTTGCTTTTGATTTCAGGAGAAACAGCAACCAGCCGAAGCGCTGTTTTATCCCCGATTTTTGTTTTTGAAAGAGTGCGTTCTCCTTTAGACATAATTTCTTCATAAATATATTCTTGAAGGTCATTGATTTTGTTTGGTTTTAAATCATTGGGCACTACCCGAAAGCACAGGATTCCTGTATCTGGTTTGAGGCAGAGTTCCAATTCAGGCTCTGATTCTATTTTTAAAGCTGCTTTCTTCACCGCTTCTAAAGGTGAGCGCAGTCTTTGTCTTATTATTTTTAGGCCCTGATGCAGAATAGAAGTTATGAGAGGAAGGGCAGAAAACGGCCTGGTAGACGGAGCGGATTTAAGGCCTGGATTGGGATGGGTTTCCTGTGGAGGGTTGAAATAATCACTGAACAAAGCCATGCGCTCAAAGTCCTGTTCGTTTTTGACAAACAAAACAGAATTCGGGATAGGAACCCCAAATTGTTTATGAGGATCCCAGGATACAGAATCGGCCAGCTCTTTTCCTTGAAAAAGAGGCTCCCATTCAGGAACCAGCGAATAGGCCAGTCCATAAGCTCCGTCTATATGGGGCCAAATATCTTCATTTATGGAAATTTCAGCTATTAAGGAAAGAGGATCTATGGAACCTGTGGAGGTGGTTCCTGCTGTGGCTACGCTGCAAAATATATTTTCCCTTCCTAATTGGTCAATTTTCTGTTGAAAGTGACTCACGTCCATTCTCCGGTTTTGATCCACTTTCACGGGAACAAAGCTTTTCTCGCCTAAACCCAGAGTGCGCACCGCATGTTTTAAAGAAAAATGAGCGTCTTCAGAGCACAGCACAAACAATTTTTCCGGATCTTTAAATCCTGTGATTCCTTTTTGACTCAGGTCAAATCCCTGCTTTTCCGCATGCTTATGAAGCGCCATAAAAAGAGCCTGCTGATTCGCATAGGTTCCGCAGTACATAAATGTGGCATCCGCATCCAGCGGGAAACCAAACATCTGACATAATGCTTTGGCACACAGCTCTTCCAGCATGGCCCCGCCAGGGGAGACCTGCCAGTTGGTCACTCCTTGATTGTACTGGATTTCCAACACAGCCCCGAATTTGGCGCCGGGTTCAGGCAGGATATTGAACATGGATTGAAATTGGGGCGGCGCATAGTTCATCAGATGGGGAAAAAGGCTTTTTTCCAAAAGAGCGCGCAGCTCTGAAAACGGCATCCCCTGTTCTTTAAAATGAATAAGAGGGGCGAGGTCTTCAGCTACTTTTTCCGGAGATGCTCCTGAAAAGACCCTTTCTCTTTTTTTGTTTTTTTTCTCCTCATTCATGGAATTCTATCCATTTCTATATAAAGATTTATAGTACATTAATTTCCTTACTATTTTAATCTTCTTTTTATATACTTTCCTCTTCCTTTTTTAGCCAGCAGTCGCTCTCCGTCCACAATAAGCTCTCCTCTGGAAAAAACCTTCTCAATTTTTCCAGTGATCTCTATATCCTCATAAGCAGACCAATCGGCAGCCATGTGTAGAGAGTTTTTTCCCATCGTCCATTTTTTCTCTGGGTCAAATAAAACAATATCTGCATCAGCGCCCGGGGAGAGAGTTCCTTTTTGAGGGGTCATCCCAAAAAGTTCAGCAGGCTTGGTTGAGATAAGCTCCACCATCTGATTGAGAGAGATCCGTCCTTTTTGAACTCCTTCTGAATGCAAGAGAGAAAGTCTCACTTCAATCCCTGGAATTCCATTAGGGCATTTATCAAAACCATGAGCGCCCATCATCTTGGCATCCCAGGAATAAGCCGCATCATCTGTGGTGACAATTGAGATTCGTTTATCGCGCAGGCCCTCCCATAGCTTTTCCTGGTTTGATTTGCTTCGAAGCGGCGGAGAGCAGATCCATTTTATCCCGTCCTCTCGCTCCAGCTGGTTTTCTGTAAAATAAAGATAATGGATGCAGGTCTCTGCTCTCACATCAATCCCTTTGTTTTGGGCTTGGCCCACAAGCTGGACTCCTTTTGCTGTGGACATGTGAACAATAAAAAGCTTGGTTCGGGTCTGGTCAGCCAAACGGATGCATTTTTTTATGGCTTTATTTTCTGCTTCAGGGGGGCGGCTTTTTGCATGATAGATGGGATCTATCAAACCCTGTTTTATCAGAGAAGAAATGTTTTTTTCTATGATGTCGTTGTCTTCAGCATGGACCATCAGCATGCCTTGGACTCTATTAAGCTGTTCCATAATGCGTTTGAGGTCGTCTTCCTCCATCATCAATCCTTCTTCCCGGTAGACCATATAGCACTTTATGGTGGGCGCTCCTTTCTCCACTAAAAGAGGGATTTCATTTAATATTTCCGGCGCTGCATCAGTGATAACGGGATGAACTCCCCAATCCACCATGGCCATGCCCTCAGCTTCCTGTTTTTTCTTTTTTAGGGTGTGGATCAGAGGCTTTCCTGGAATTTGGTTAGAAAAGTCCACCACTGTGGTGACTCCTCCAAAAGCAGCGGCACGGGTGCCGGTTTCATAGTCATGCACACTCTTGGTGTTCATAAACTCATCATTGAAATGCACATGAGTATCCACAGCGCCAGGGAGAACCAGAAGTCCTTGGGCATTGTATTCCTTAGAAGCTGGAATGCCCGGAAGGTCTCCCACAGCCGATATTTTTTCTCCTTCTATGAGAATGTCCTGCTTATAAACATCCCCGCCCAACACCACATCCCCTCCTTTAATCAGTGTTTTCTTCATGTCAGTTTCTACCTGTTTTCTTTATTTATGACTAAAGATACCTGTGACATTCAGGTGCGGCTGAAGCAACATTGAAGATTTAACATGCATAAATTCGATCCTGGTTAATTCACGATATATCCAGGATTTCTGATAATACTCGTTGGTCCTTTTCATCGAGATTCAGAGAGTTTATTTTATCAATAGTGAGAAAGGACCCTATCTCTTTAGCCAGCTCATAGGCTTTGTCTTTTTTCCCTCTGTAATAAAAACTCAAGATATAATAAGCTCTGCTTGGATCCAGGATTTCTGTAGGAACTTCCCTGGACTTAGAAATGGCGAAAATCCTTGAAAAGTAGTATTCAGCTTTATTGAAATTTTTTTCTTTAAAATGAAGAGTTCCTAATAGATAGAGAGCTTTTGATTCCAATGGATGCTGTTTGGTGAGTTTTTCAAGCGTGTTTCTTGCTTTTTTTGTATTCTTGTTTTCCAGATAAATATTGAAGAGCTGGTAATAGGCCTCTATTTCCTTTGGATTTTCTTGGATGGCTTTTTTAAGGTCATTGATTTTTTTTTCTGAAACGTCCTTATTTTTTGTTTTGTCTTCGGAGGGTTGGGGAGAAACGGCTTCGGTTTTTGGTTCCAAATTCACAATCCCAAAGTATGCCAGGATTTTAGACAAGTCATCTTTTCTTTTTGGACTGAGTTCAATTTTATTAATCCCTTCGATTCCTATAAAATCCAGGGCTTTTTTCAAATGCTTTTCACTCTCTTCTTTTTGTTCCAGATAATAATAGGAAAGACCCATATACACATGCGCCTTCCCCAGCATTTCATTATGTCCCTCCATTCCAAAAACAGCAACTTTCATTTTTTTAACGGCTTCTCTGAAATTTCCTTCTTTAAATAGGCTTTCCCCGTGATTAAAGACTCGCAGGTAAAACGGATCGATTTCCTGTGATTCAGCGAATAAAAACATTCCCAAACAAAGGAAAATAAATAATAAAAAATGCTTTTTACCCATCATAGCCTCACATGTTCCAACAGAATAGGAGTCATTCATATGGTTATTTTTATATCAAATGGGTTTTTTTGTCAAAAATATTAACCTGACCGAAAGCATTTATAAAACCGTGATAGAGTTTACTCGACGTATAAGGGGAAGGGCATGGGATTCGTCACCCGCTCGATTCCCCAGCGCGGAATCTCTCTCCCGGTTCAGGCTTCGCTCTCCTCTAAAGAGGAACCATGCCCGCTCAGCCCTCACAGGGGATTCCTCATCCCATTCCCTCTCCCCTTATAAACATTATATATCACATGTATCACGGTTTTGGAAATGCTTTTAACCTGACCTATTCATAAAAAAATGGCGATGAAATTCAG
>JAWLEN010000046.1:0-18539 GCA_041686095.1 Candidatus Aminicenantota bacterium | reverse complement strand
TTATTTTATCTATCACATCCTTGATTTGAGCCGCATACTTTTTTCCTGATAAAGGGTCCTGATATTTATATTTTCCCCTATACCCATCTGGAGTATTGACCTTGTGAACATGGGATGGAGCCCCTGTCCCGCCTTTACCATCAAATTTATAAGGACTGATTTCTATCAGGGAGCTTAGATTTCCGTGATAGGCCCCATCAATGACAATCACATCCTTTTTTTGGGTATAGGTCCATGCCAGGCGGAGAGCCAGATCATTGGCTTCGCTTCCAGAATTCACAATATAGCAGACATTTAATGGATCAGGCAATTTAGCAGACAGCTTTTGGGCATATAAAACAAGATTATCATGGAGATATCGGGTATTTGTATTGAGAACACACATCTGCTTTTGAGCGGCATTGATGACTCGAGGATGGCAGTGTCCCACATGGGGAACATTATTCCTGGTATCCAGATATTTTTGGCCTTTTTCATCATAAAGATACTGCATAAATCCCCTGACTATCTTTAAGGGTTTTTTGTAAGAGAGTCTTAAAGAAGAACCAATATATTTTTTTCTTAATCGGAGGGTTTCTAGTTTTTCCATTTTTTCTCCTATCCAGGCTCATTCATTTGTTCTTTCAATAAGATAAGCCGGGTCGATCTTAGTTTCTCCTAATTTTTTTAAAAGAGTCCAGGCTTTTTTTTCCGAGATAGTTAAATATTTGTTATCAGGGTGTTTCTTTTTTTGGAATGCGGATATAACCACACTCATACACAGCCTTAAATAAATAAAATGAGAAATGGCTTCCAGCTCTTTATCAGAAATTCTCAAGACTTCACTATAACCCTTGATCAAATGAAAGGCAGAATCCCAAAAATTTTCTTTACCCAGCATCACATAGGCTGCAGTCACAGCAATATCTCCCACTGTATAGGAATAAACCATATCTCCGAAATCAATGATTCCAAAGACCTTTTTCTGATTCAAACTTCTTTTATCGGAAAAGCTAACAAGGATGTTGTAATCATTCCCATCATTATGGATTACTGTTTTTTCCAATTCCGAAACTGTTTGCCTTGCCTGCGATTTGAATTTTTCATAAAAAGATTTGATCAAAGATCGTTTATCAGGATTGTCTATATATTTATTAAATTCCTTTATTGTTTCAGGTCCTCTTTGAAGGTCCCAGTAAAATTCTCTTTTTGCTGCTGGATGTGAAAAACCTTTCAGGGCCTGATCGATCCTGGCTATAAATTCTCCCACGGATTGAAGAAGGTCAGGTGTATGGGGGAAAGCTTCACCCAGAGGAATCCCTTCAATATAAGTGACCATCCGAACATAATGAGATGATTGATTATGAATTATTTTTACTGTTTTTTCTCCTTCTCTGGTTAAACAAATTTTAGGGCAGGAGTGAGTTTGCAAATAAGAAGAAATTCTTTCCATGGCTGAATTTTGGAGGTCAAGAATTTCTTTTTTTTCCTTCTGGTTTGATATTTTTAGAATATACTTTTTTCCCGAAATTTTCTCTTCGAGTAAAAAATTTTGGTCTCTTTCGCTAGGAAGAGGGCTGGCCAAAACATCCATTCCATAGACTTTTTCTGAAACAGAAATGGCTTCTTTCTCAGAAAATTGAGGGACAAAATCAAGGTAATTGATTATTTTCATAAATTATGTGGAGTCATCTTTAGAATTTTATTTTAAATCCGGCTTGTAATGAAAATCCAGTTAAATCAACCACCGCTTCCCTGACATGTTCAGCCGTGGTCAATCCTGTAAAGGAAGGTGTATCAGTTTCAGAAATAAAAACAAAAGTGTATTTCTCTGTAAATATCCATTCTTTCCAATAGTAAAGTTTTCCCTTAACTAAATCTGAATCTCCTGAGCTGTCCTTATACTCAAGAGTTCCTTCAAATCCACTTATTTCAACATACCTGGCTCTTCCTTCTATTAAAAATGCAAAATGAGAGCCAAGTCCAATCTCAAACCCCAATCCAGCGTGATATCCTATATCTTGGGCAGAGGCTTCCTGATTCATTTCAGCCCAGTATCCTGAACCGTTTTCTCCTCTCCAATGCCAGATATAATTGACGTTGTACCATCCAGCTCCGGCATCCAAGGTAAAATAAGATTCTCCCCCTATAGGGATTAAAAAGTAAAGCCCTGCTTTTAGGGGAACAACCTTTAATTCAGGTCTTATTACCCAGGGGCCTTCTCCACTGGGAAGAGTCAACCGCATTTCATTATTCTGATTTCCAAACAAATACCCGGAACCCAAACCAATCCCAACGTTAGGAAAAACATAAAATATGATATCCGCTTCAAAGTCGTAAACAATATGAAAGGGTGTTAATTCTCCCTCTATCCCAGCTCCTGTATAAGAAAGTTCATTTTTCCATATACTGTCAAAACCTTGAGTCCCTTCATTGATATCATCTGCCAGAATATAAGAAGCTCCCCCTTTGAATTTAAGTCCCACCCAAGTCCTTTTTTGAGCTTTTTTGAAGCCAATTCCAGGACTATACACTTCCCCCCTCTTTTCTTCGGGAACTCTTTTTTCAATTCCTTCCTGTTCTATGGACAATTCTTCCATCTCACTCACTAAACTTGGGTGAATATATCCCAATACTTCTATCCCTTTGTCTTCCAGGAAAATAGAGACCTGGAACCATTCATTTGTTTTTCCCTTTAATTCAAGCACATCTCCTCTATTCATAAGTTTAATCACCTGGCTTTCTATATCTGGTTTGGCTCGGACAGCAGCATTTTCAGCTGTTATTTTGATTTTCTGCTGAGCGGCGTGAATCAGACTGGGAAAGATAAAGAAATAAACTATTATGAAAATCACTGTGTTGTTTTGATATCTTCCCTTCATTCCAAAATCCCCTTTCTTTGTTTTGTTGTTTTCCAAAAAATTAACCCGAACTAATCTAAATCAATCTGACTTTTTAAATCTTCATTAAATAAGACTCTTGTTAACTCGGATGGATCAATCTTCAGTATTTTCTTTAAGAATGCCTTCAGGCTTTTTCATTAAGCTTTCAGCTGTCCATTTGGTGAGCAGAAAAGGATATTCATTTTCAGATGATAAAGCCGGATATTCCTCTTCTTCTTCCCTATTTTTATAGATTTCAAGCTTATAGTCTTTGGCTCCTCTGGCTATTATGGTAAAAACTGGATCTATTAAGTTCTCTTTCTCCTGTTCATCCATATAAGAATCACAATTCAAACTGGATAATTTTGATAAAATAGAATTGACCTCACTGTTTCTGGCTTCTTTTCCATCCTGTGTCAACCAGGCTTCTTCTTCCATTGGAGGAGTGACCTCACCCTCTTCCTGTGTTTCCTGTTCTTTCATGTCAGGTTCAACTTGAGTTAATTGTTTTTTCAATTCAAGAGAACCAAATTCTCCTGAAAGAATCAACCCAGTTATTTCTTCCTGAAAAAATTCCATAACTGACTTATCTCTGAGCCCTGAGATATCCTGCTCAAAAGTACTTCTAAATGAATCTCTCGCATGGAAAACATAGGGACTGTCTGCCATTCTTATATAAGTGTGACTGTATGTGGGAGACGCTTTTCCAATGAAAAACTCCCTAACTAACTCTCCCTCTTTGAAAGCCTTGATTTGAATCTTATTCTCTTCATCTAATTCATATCGACTGTAATTCTCTTTATCTGAAACAAGCTCAGTTAAAGTCAGATTTCTTATGACATCCAGCATTTCATTGACTTTGTCTGGATCTGCCTTGTAATGTTGGGGCATTATCAACCATTCATCTTGGCTTCTCTGAATCAAAATGGATTCTTTATTTGTATTTATTTCGAATTGACTGATAGAATCTGATTCGATTTTTTCAATTTTTGGAAGTTTATAAGACATTTTATTTCTATCTGAGCTCACAATAAGAATCAAAACCAAAACCAAAATAACAGCAGTTAATATAATGTATTCTTTTTGTAGCTTCATGATTCCCTCCAGATGCTATTTTTGTTTTGTGAAAACGGCTTTGATCATTTTTCTCTTGGCCTTACGTCTAGCCCAGACAAAAATTCCAACCAGAATGAATAACGCAGGAAGACCTCCAACGTTAACAATTTTAATAAAACTCCTTGTGATCGGCTTGGTATCTCTTAAAGGATTGAACTTTTGGTTTTTGCTTCTCATCACTGCAATGTCTTCTCTGTCATTCAAATAGTCAATGGTATTTAAAATAAACTGGGCATTGGGAGATTCTCCGTTTTCATCAAATAAATTATCTTTGAGGATCTCAGCCGACCCTATGAGAAACACTTTACCCGGCCTTCCTGATTTGATAATCCCTTTTTCTGACTTGAATTGGGTCTCTTCAGTCTTTTCCTCAATTTGATCTGTCTCTTTTTCATTGTCTTCCTCTTCTTTGTTTTCAGGTTCTTGTTTTGGTTTTTCAGGAATTTCTTTATCAGAAAAATAACTTCTAAAATTTCCTTCTGCAAGATAAGCCAAGGGAAAACTTTCCATTTTTTCGTCATTGGCAGGAGGTCTCAGGATCATAGGATTCAAATTAATCTGTCCAGACATGGTCCATGACTGTTTAGAGCTTGAAATCAATGTGTTCAATTCAATGTCATTATCTTTAATCTTATTGGGATCAGACGATAAAGGGGAATTTTGTATCATGATGATTTCTTTTATGTTCTTTAAAAAATCAAATTTATGATTGATGTTTTCATTCTTAATGACTGGAGCAAAATAGATAGGAGTCTCTCCCATTCTCTGGTCTCGACTCACATAGCATTTTTTATCAAGAACATAAGACTTATTGACTTTAAGACCATAATGATCCAATAGATTTCCCAGCCGGGTATTGATGGGCATATACACAGGCTGTCTCATTCCATACATCTGATCCTGACCCTGTTGAGCTTCATCAAAAGAGTCAATGAAAAAGGCTAAAGATTTGCCCTTCATGAGAAATTGGTCAATCTGAAAAAGTTCCCAGTCTGAAAATTCTTCCCTGGGTCCTGCAATGATCAGAGTGTCAATGCTTTCAGGAATATCATCATTTTTTAAATCGATTCTATTGATGGTGTAATTCTCACTCAATAAAGAGTTTAAATTATTTAGAGAACCCTGTTGCTGCTGCATTCCTTGAAACTGAGGGGGAAGAGAATACGACAGATTGAGTGTGGAGTGAGAAGTGAGGTATCCAATTTCTTCGTGAATATTGATAACATTATCCACATTTTCTTCCACAAAGGTTTTTATGGTGTCTTCTTCGATTAAAGAAAAACTCTCTTGCAGTCCTCTGCTGGTCAGATTAAGGCTTCTATCTAACAAGGTCCTTTCAACAGATCTATCTTTGTATTCAATTCCAACAGCTACCAGTCCTTGACCGGCTTTTATTATCTGTCCTTCAGATCCCTCTATTTCCGGCCACTGAAGCATGAAACGTTCATATTTTCTCATTTCCTCGTCTGAACTTTCTTCCGCACTTGGATCAATGGTATTGAATGTTAACTGACCGTATAATTTGGTGTTCAATTCAGATACTATATCCTTAATTATATTGACTGTGTTATCAAGCCCTTCCAAACCGACTTCTTTGGCTATCTCATCCAAAGAAGAAGACTTTATTAGATTGACCTTGATTTTTTCATCCAGATTAAGAAGGGCAGAAATTTTGTGGTTCATTTTTTGTATTGTGGTTGTGATTTTATACTCCAGCCTTTGAGTGGAGGTCACTGCCGGGATCTTTTCAATAATATCTCCATGAATAAAAACCATTCCCATATAAGCTCGCTGCAGCTTTGCCTCATCTTGCTCTATTTTTTGGACATTGACAGGGTAGATCCCATAGTCCTGAGCTTTTCTGCGGTTCTCTTCTGCCTGCTCGCTTAAATCACCTTCTTTGGCTGTTACATCAAAAAAACGATAATTGAGATATTCATTAGCATGTAAAGCATAGGCTTCTAAAAGGTCGTGAAGGTAAGATTCAATGGTGTTATAAGGAGCTGGAAGGTTTTTTGAAAAAAACACATTTATGGTTAACGGCTCTCTAAGAGTGGCGACAGCTTGTTTGCTGGCTTTGGATAAAGAATAAAGATTGTTTTCTGTTAAATCTATTCTAAAGAAAAACTTGAGAGCAACTAGATTGACAAGAACAGTTATCACAACATACAGACCAAATTTATAATAGATAGATTTTCTTTTTACTTTTTCCATTTAGGTCTCCTTATTTCTTTTCCTCAATAACTAAATTAGTAGCATATAAAGCAACAAACGCAAGCGAAATAAAATAGAGAATATCTCTTAAATCTATAACTCCTTTGGCAATGTTTTGAAAGTGGTGACTAGCGCTTAAATATTGGAAAAAACTAACAAAAAAATCAGGAACAAAGAACAAAACAAAATCAATCAGTAAGGTCAAGCTGAAACAAATAGCCATCCCGATAATAAAAGCAATGACCTGATTTCTTGTGAAGGATGAGGCCAGAAGCCCCACAGCGCTAAAACTAGCTCCGAGGAGAATGGCTCCAAAATATCCGCCTATGACCGGACCCCAATCCAAATCTCCAATAAAAGAAGTGGTCACAGCATATATAAGGGTCGGACTCAGCATAATCGCCACAAAGACGACCGCTGCTAAAAATTTCCCCATGATTATATCTCTAAAAGATAAAGGGAGAGTGATCAACAGTTCATAGGATCCTATATTGATTTCTTCAGAAAAAAGACGCATGGTCACAGCTGGTATTATGAATGAAAAAGTAACAGGAAGAAGAGAAAAGAATTTAGTCAGATTAGCCTGTTTTTCGAGAAAAAATGTGGAAAAAAACAACCACCCTATGATTACCAAAAAAACAGAAATAACAATGTAAGCGATAGGAGAGATGAAATAAGTCTTGAATTCTTTTTGAAAAATATGTTTGATATTTTGCATTTTTTAATTCCCTTTGGTTAATGTCATAAAAATATTTTCAAACGATTCTTCTTTCAAGGATTTGCGCATTCCTTCCAAGGTATCATCAGCCACAATTTTTCCTTTATTAATGATCACAATCCTGTCACATGTGGCTTCTGCCTCGCTGAGAATATGAGTGGAGTAAATAATGGTCTTTTTCTTTCCGATTCTTTTTATGATTTCTCTGGTCTCAATAATTTGATTGGGATCCAATCCGGCCGTTGGTTCATCCAGCACCAGTATATCAGGATCTCCCATTAAAGCATGGGCGACCCCAACTCTCTGTCTGTATCCCTTGGAAAGCTCATCAACATTCATGTGCATCACTTCGTTCAATCCGCATAAATCACCAAGTTCTTTGATTTGTGCCATTTTTTTGTCTTTTGGGATTTTTCTAATATCCGCAATAAAATCAAGATAATCATAAACAAGCATGTCCTTATAAATCGGAGCAGCTTCAGGAAGGTACCCGATTTTATTTTTTATCTCCATTATGTGGTCATATATATTATAATCCATGACTTCTATATTTCCTGAAGTCGGTTTTAAATATCCTGTGATTATTCTGTATATGGTGGTTTTTCCCGCTCCATTAGGTCCTAATAAAGCTAATATTTCACCTTTCTTAATCTCAAAACTCACATGATCCACAGCACACAAATCACCGTAATATTTGGTCAAGTTTTTAATCTTTATCATCTTTTTCTCCCTCATTCTTTAAGCCTGAATAATTCATAAAATAGTCACCGCCATTTTTTATGAATAAATCCGATTAGTTAATTTTTATACAAAATCATCAACTCTATGTCAATGAGTGTAAAATAACAAATGATGTTAACAATACCAATTTGTTTGATTCACGAATCGATACAGCTGCCGAATGCTTATGGATACTCCAGATTAATAAAGGACGTCCTCTTCTCCTCTTTCTTTGATCATCTCTTTCACTTCTTTTATGAGCAGCTTTTTTCTTGCCAACATCGCCTCAATCTCATAGAAATTCAGGTATCCCTCAGTGGCTTCTTTTATTTTATCGTAATTTAGAGATTTCACCTTTTCAAAAAATATTCTGGGAATTTTGGGAAACAACATAGTGCTTCTTAGACCATGTTTTCCGTAAATAAGCTGGTCTGTGTATATCCTTTTGGTACGGAAAGCTCGCGAATGATCAATCAAAATAAGACGCCAGTCCTTTGTATATCTGATATTCTGTTGGGTTCGGTCTATATTTCCGATTAAATTGTCAAAAGCTCGGGCAAGGTATACAGCCTTTTCCCATTTCTCTTTTTTTTCCTCTGGTATTTCTATTTTTTTCTCAATCCTTTCAAGCTCATTCATCTCAAGTTCGACCCATAACTGAAGAGAACCTTTTTTTCCCCTGAATCTTCTCTCAACCGTTGGTGGAACCATGCCTAATCCCAATAGCTTATCCATTTTATAGGCAGCGATTTCATACCTCCACTCATCTTTAAATCCCTTTTGAATTCCTTGTGGATTTTTCCATACACCGCTTTTTTCTATATCTCCTAGTTTTAAAAACAGCTTCTTGGGTTTGGTGATGCCTTCCCCTATGTTTTCATGCCCAATGATTTCAGCAGATTTCAGAAATACTTCCCATTTTTTTCTGTTCTTGACTTTTTCAGGATCTAACTGAAAACCAAAGTCCAAAGAAAAGAATAGTACTAGCAAAAAGAAACATAAAAATAGGACTCTTTTCTTCATTTTTTCCCCTTATATTTGGTGGCATTTTTGATGTTTTTTATGATTATATCATAAAAAAGAAATATTTTTAGTATAAAATTCAGAAGTTATTAAAAAGGAGATGTAATTAATGATTTTTATACTGGAGACGATCACGCCATACAGAAAACCCATAATCAATAAGTTCTCTTTTCACGGATTTTGCTATTTTATGTAGCTTAACGCCTAATTCAGTTCCTTCTTTTTCCGTATTTATCCACCTAATTTTTCCTTTGACAAGGGGACGCACCCTTTCTCCAGGGATATCAACGCGAACTTCAATATCATCTCCTACAGATAATTCTCTTTTACCAGTAAGAATCTTCAATCCTTCATAAGATATATTTTTTACGGATATTTTTTCTACTGAACTGTTTTCAAATCTAGCTTCACCAAAACAACTGCAGCCAAAACGGAAGTGCTTTCTTCGTTCAGCTCTTATCATTTAAATTTAATCCACTATATATTGAGTTTCCTTGTAAAAAATATACGCTTTGTAGTATGGATTGTCAAGCCTTTGATTTTCACTGCTCATTCTCGAATAATTACAAAGTATTTTCATTGATTTAGTCGTGGATGAAACCTAATAAATGAAAAAAAAATCATCATGACATTTATTTGAGTTCAGGAACGATAATGCCTGCTCTCCCTTTTCCTTTCAAAAATAAATTGAAAGCGGGCAGGTCTTCATTAACCAGGTTCTTGAACAGCTGTTTCTGCTTCTCTAATCTTTCTTTCAGTACTGCATGGACTTCGCGCTGCTGTTTATTTGGGGCAAAATCCACACCTGCATCCACATCCCCAGCAAGCACAGAAAGCTTACAGTATAATTTTTGGGGATATCGGAAAGACTTTGAATCTCCCTCAGCTAAAATAGGCTGGAAAAGCTCATCCTCAATAGTACGGATTTTTTTGTCAAATTTTTCTATTTCTGAAATCATTACTTTTTTTTCATCTTGGGACAGGACATCCTTCAGGTCTTTAAGCTGTTTTCGCATCCATTCAATCTTATTGATCATGAGGGTTACTGTATTCAAGTCTTCTCTAATCTCTTTCTGCATTTCAACTTGCTGTTTGATTCCTTCCCGGTCTCCTTCAGAGTTGGGATCCTTTTTCACCATCAGTTCCTGGGTTGTTTCTTTTTCACCGATCATGAGTTTTACCGTATATGTTCCGGGAGCCGCCAGAAAACCTCTAAATCCTCCGCTGGTGCCCCAGCTTAATATAGGATACCAACCTTCTCTTTCCCAGCGTTCAAGGAATCTTTTTTCCTCCACTACATGAGGGTTTCCAGGGGGCTTGTTGCGCAGTTTCGCTTGTTCCGCTGGATAATGCCTTAAATTCCACGTCACACGGTTTATTCCTGAATGATTGGATCCATTTAAGGTGCTGACTAAAATTCCATTTTTATCAAATATCTCAATTTTTATCCTCTTTTCCTGCTTCTCTTTTAGATAATAATCAATATAAGCCCGGGGATAAACATAGGGACCTCCGGCCTGACTGTGAAGTCGATAAGTCTTCCTGGGATTAAAAAGATGGACATCAGTTTTGAGAATGTCTTCGTTCAACTGTTGAAGAGGAGAGATATCATCCATGATCCAAAATCCTCTTCCGTAAGTCGCCACCACTAAGTCGTTGAAGTCTTTTTGAACCACCATGTGATGAACAGGAGCTTGAGGCAGATTATTCTGTAGAGGAAGCCAATCTTTTCCGTCATTAAAAGACACAAATATTGAATTTTCAGTTCCAAGATAAAGCAGTCCTTTTCTCACAGGATCCTCATGAATCCAGTGTGCATAGCTGAACACACTTTTGGGGATATCAGAACTTATGGACTTCCAAGTCTTTCCATAATCTTCTGTTTTATAAACAAAAGGATCTCTATTGTTCATCTGATGAAAATCTACAGTAATATAGGCTGTGCCCGCATCATAGTTTGAAGGCTCGATGTTGCTCACTGTTCCCCATTCTGGTAAATCCGGTATGTTATCTGTCACATCAGTCCAGGTTTCGCCAGAATCACGGGTTATATGCACCAACCCATCATTGCTTCCAGCCCATATGCATCCTTCCTCCACCGGAGATTCAGCAATGGCAAACAAACAACACCCATACTCTACAGCCAGATTATCACGAGTCAGACCGCCTGAGGGACCCATCTTGGTCGGATCGTTTGTGGTGAGGTCAGGACTTATTTTTTCCCAGCTTCTTCCTCCGTTTTCTGTCATATGCACATACTGGCTTCCAACATAGATTTTATTGTGGTTGTGCGGAGATATGTGGATAGGAAAAGTCCAATTAAAACGATATTTCACCTCAGCTGCATGGGAACCATAGATTGACTCTGGCCACACATGGACCGTGTTGATGTGTCCTGTCTTATAATCCGCCCTTTGAAGGTCAGCATTGTAACTGCCTCCCCATACAATATCAGGATCAACCGGATCAGGTATCACAAATCCGCACTCTCCGCCTGCTGTTTCTTCCCAGAGAGAATTATAACTTCCCCATCTGCTGAAAGAACCTGTGCTGGGTCCTTTGTAGGCGCTCCCATCTTGACGACCGCCGTACACATAATAAGGCACCTGATTGTCCACAGCCACGTGATACATCTGGGCAATGGGAAGAGTCACCCACTTCCAGGACTTTCCTCTATTCAGAGTGATCATAGCGCCTCCGTCATTGCTGATCATCATCCTATCTGGATTTTTGGGATCAGCCCACATATCATGGCAGTCGCCTCCCCAGGGAACTGTTTCGGAGGTGTATCCCCCATTAAAAGTTCTGCTCTGGCTGTTGGCTGCAAAATAGACTTCATTCTCATCAGCTGGATTGACCATGACCCTTGAAGCGTAGTGGGGTCTTTCATTCAAAATTCTATTGTAACTGGTGATTTCCCAATTTTCACCTCCGTCACTGGACCTCCACAGAACACCCCGGTTGGGATGTCCGGTTTCAATCAGTGCATAGACCACATCAGAATTGCTGGGCGCCACATCTATTCCTACTTTTCCAATAGGCGGTTCTGGGAGACCATGCCCAGTGAGGTGTTTCCAAGTGTTTCCTCCATCTGTTGATTTCCATATGCCTCCATTGGGCCCTCCGCTTTCTCTGCCATAAGTTTTAATGATAAGCGGCCACATTCCTGCAAACAATATTCTGGGATTATTTGGATCCATGGCTATTTCAAAACATCCTGTGTTCTCATCCACAAAAAGGACCTGTTCCCATATTTTTCCTCCATCCTGGGTTCGAAACACACCTCTTTCTTTTTGGGGTCCATAACAATGTCCCATAGCCGCCACAAAAACAATATCAGGATCTCTGGGATCTATGACCACTCTCCCTATTCTTCCGGTCTTGTCAAGACCCATGTGTTCCCACCTTTCTCCGGCATCAGTGGATTTATAAACTCCGTTTCCTATGGATATGTTGCTGCGGACGAAAGCTTCTCCCGTGCCTGCCCATAAAACATTTGGATCAGAGGGAGCTACCGCCATAGCTCCTATGGATTGGACTGGTTGATCATCAAATATGGAATCCCAATGTTCCCCCCCGTCTGTAGACTTCCATATTCCTCCTGAGGAAGCCCCGATGTAGTAAACAAGGGGATCTCCAGGAACACCCATCACCGCAGAGGTACGGTTCCCAGGAGGTCCTATGTACCGGTATCGGAGAACATTGTATGTATCTGGAGTGATTTGCTGAGAAAAACCCTGAGATGTTCCAAGGAACAACAAAATCACCATTACTGATAAAATCCAATATTTCCTGTTTTTCTCTTTCATTTGACTTAGATAACTCATACCCAACCTCCTCACAATATTTTATTCTTGTTTTTTACTGATTATATACCTGGATTATTCACGAGTCGAGGTTGCTGCAGATGCAAGGCACAGGGTATGAAGTCGTGGTCTTTCACTACGAATGCCCTGTAACGAAGCAGATGCAGTGAGATCGGCTCGCCTTAATGGTAAAAAAATGGCGATTAAAATGAAATACCTAAACAGGAAAATAGTTCCAATCGTCATTTTTGAAAAAACCTTGTATATCGCTGAAAATAAATTGATAATAAAAACATCGCCATTTTTTTATGAATAGGTCAGGTATATATAACTCAAAAGTTTATAGACTAATTTAGCTGCCAGAAAATCAGGAGATTTGTTGTTTTTATTGGGACAAAGCTCCACTACGTCAAAAGCTATTATTTTCCTGTTTTCAATAACTTTCTTTAAAAATTTCAGTACTTGATACCATCCCAATCCCCCTGG
Organism: Candidatus Aminicenantota bacterium; assembly: GCA_041686095.1. GTDB lineage: Bacteria > Acidobacteriota > Aminicenantia > Aminicenantales > Aminicenantaceae > WJMT01. The sequence continues at coordinate 5,595 of JAWLEN010000046.1, read as the reverse complement.
TTCCGGAGTGCCTGTGCTCGGCACCAGAGAAGTTTCAAAAACATCCACATCAATGGTTATGTATACTTTTTCCCTGAGTTTGTTCACAGCTTCTTGGATCCAGCTATCATTGTTATAAATATCTTTAGCCAGAAATATATTTTCCCAATGAACTGAATGAGCTTCTTCCTCAGCCATACTCCTGATGCCAACTTGGACAATAGGGCAAACTTCTTTAACCCTTGCCATAACCGATGCATGATTATACGGACTTCCTTTATAACGATCTCTTGAATCGGCATGAGCATCCAGCTGTAATACAGAAAAACTTAAGTGCTTTTTCCTCAAGGCTCTCACTAACCCTGTGGTTATGGAGTGTTCCCCTCCCAGCATGACTATAAATTTATTCAAATGTTTTTGGGCTTCATACTCAATTTTTTTGATCACTGATTCAGGTTTATCAGTATCAGCTACCTCGATATGCGGTAAAGTGTGGATTCCTTTTTTATAGACACAGGTGTTGGTTTCAATATCATACAGCTCTAAATACTTTGATGCTTCAATAATGGCGGCAGGGCCTTTTGACGAGCCTTTGACCCAAGAGCTTGTTCCGTCATAAGGGACTGAAAGAATCACGATTTCTGATTCATTATATTTGGAAAATTGTTTTTTGCTTAATCCCCCAAACTGAGCTGTCATTTATTGGATTCTATCCTTTCAATAATAGACCTTAGGAGCAGAGGCCAAGCTATGGTGGCGTCAGCCATGACCTCGGCCCACTTTCCTCCTTCTTTTTTAGGAACAAATTTTCCCCAAGATACTCCTTCTTTATAGGTGCATCCACTGAGCCCTCCCCAGTGAACAGGTTCCGGACATATCCTGACACCATAATGAAATTTTTTTTGAGGCCATTGCTCCCCTAATTTATGATTAATAATCTCAATATGAGGAGCAACCTGTTGAGCCCAATTTCTAGGGACTCCTCCTCCTATGGTAAAAATACCGATCTTTTTGCTCTTTATAATCCTATGGGTGTAATCATTCATGTCTATAAAAGGATCAAAACCAAGAGTTGGCTTATTTTTCTTTTTTTGTTTCCTTTGAAAAACTCCCACATCAATCCCTAGCTCAGAATCAGTGAAGGCAGGTATATATACAGGAATATTTTTACTGGCCGCTGATTTCAATATGCCTCTTCCTTTGGTGTTTGTTAACAGATATTTACCTAAGACTTCACAAAACTTTTGGCTTGATAACGGCTTTTGAGTATCCCATTTGCTTAAGACATCACTAATGATTTTTTCTATGTCATCCAGATTCTTTTCTAATTCGATGGTATCGTAAACTCTATTGAATCCTGCCTTGTAATAATCCAAATCATCGACATAAGGATCGCATTTGAAATGAGCACAGCCGACTGACTCTACAAATCCATGAGCCATTAAGGCTCCAGTGGAGACCACTGCATCTAACATGCCCCTGTCTATCATCTCACACACCAGCAAACCCATCTTAGCAATGGTCATTGCTCCTGAAAAAGTGCCCACAACAAAACATTCTCTGTCTGTGATCATTTCATACAGGACTTCATGGGCCTCTCCAAGGGCTCTGGCTCCAAAAGCCGTGTCTTTCATTTGCTTGACCAACTCAAGTACTGTGTTGCATTGTGAAATATCCAGGGGTTTTAAAGGCTCCAACCCCTTATCAAAACCATCCGAAAATTTATGGTGCTTTCTCATAATCCTTCCCCATTTTTTTGTGAATAGTCCAGGTTAGTACATAAACAGCATGGATCATTAAATATCTTCACTGATGAACACGGCAGCAGCGATCACAGTGGTCCAGTTTCCGTTCTGGTCTCCCTTGGCGGATTTTGTTGTATTCCTGGTTTTAACAATTTTTCCACTCATTTTAAAAACCTGTTTTTTTTCATTCCAGGCCTCATCCACATTGAATTTAATTCCAAATGTGCTGGCCAGCATAGAAGCAGCTAGGTCCTCTGCATATTCTCCGGCTTTTTTAGTGCTTTCCCCGAAGGAATGATGCTCTGAAATATATCCATATGTCTTCTCATCCGTGGGAAGAGCCAACCCTATGGAAGCCGTGATAACTCTATTGGGTTCCTGGGTTGAGTTTTTAGCCATCACACAATGGACAATCTGTCCAGGCCTCAGAATTTTTAACCCTTCTTTTCTTTGAATTAACTTACACTTGGGAGGAAAAATGCTGGATACAGGAACAATATTGAACTTTTCTATCCCAGCTTCCCTTAATGCATATTCGAATGATTGAAGATATTCCTTGTGAACTCCAAGCCCCTTAGTGAAAAACATTTTTGTAGGAATGATCATTGACTTGACTCCTTGCTTATCTCAATGAACTTAATTTCAATATTATCATCTATTTTTAATTATGATATCATTTTAATAACTTTGACCACAAGATAATTTAACTGAACTAACCTTATTTTTTCCGCTGTCATTTTTCATGAGTAAAATGATATACTCATGATAAGGAGAAAAAAATGGATATTGAAAATTTTGAAATGGAACGATGGCAATCCAAATGGGAACATAAGGTTGATTTCAATCTTTCTGAAAGCGGAGTCCATCCTTTTTCATTTAAAGAAATGCTGGATTTTGTTGATATGAAAAGTTTATTAGAAACTCCATTAGGATACATTCAGACAGATGGAACCAGGGAACTGAAAAAACAAATCGCAGAAATTTATTCCAATGCAGATGAAGAAAATATTCTGGTTACGAATGGATCTTCTGAAGCTAATCTCATCTCCATATGGAGTCTGGTGGAGCCAGGAATGGAGACCCTTTTTATGCTTCCTAATTTCATGCAAATATATGGACTGATGAGGGCATTTGGCGCCAATATGAAAACATTTTTTCTAAAAGAAGAAAAAAACTGGCAGCCTGACTTAGATGAATTGAAAAAATTGGTCACAAAGAATACACGCATCATTTCTGTGACTAACCCGAATAATCCAACCGGAGCTCAATTAAGCGAAAAAGCACGAGAAACCATTATTGATTTAGCAAAATGGTCCAAAGCATGGCTGATCTGTGACGAAGTCTATCAGGGAGCCGAGCTAAATGGAAAACTCACCCCCACTTTTTGGAATAGATATGATAAGACAATCATATGCTGTGGATTATCCAAATCTTACGGACTCTCGGGATTAAGAGTGGGTTGGGTGGTGGCTCCAAAAAAAATAATCCAAAATCTATGGAAATACAAGGATTACACCACCATATCCATAAGCGCCTTGAGTGACAAACTTGCCTGTGCCGCCCTAAAGCCTAATAACAGGAAAAAGATATTCATGAGGACCCGGAGTATCATAAAGAATAACTATGATCTTCTTGAGTCATGGATGAACCGTCAGCATGGTCTTTTTAAATGCGTGCCACCCAAAGCAGGCGCTATAAGTTTTCCTGGTTATTCTATCAATATAAATGCTTCAAAGTTAGCAGAAATAGCCCTTCGCGAGAAAAGCGTTCTTATCCAACCCGGTGACCACCAAAAGGTTGATTTTCATATCCGAATTGGTCTGGGTGAAAAACCAGAAAGGTTCAAAAAAGCCTTGCATCGGCTGGAAGAGGTTTTCCGAAAACTTTATTCTTGAGCAGCCTCAACTGTGATATTGACTCTCTTCTCCAAAGTTTTTCCTGAAATATTATCCTTGAGCTCAATCACAAAAGTGTATTGACCCGGTTCTATGTCCCGGGTCTCTTTTTTCTCCTCAACGACTTCGTCTCCTTTTTTTGTCTGAACCAGAACTGTTCTTTTCAGGTATAAGGGTTGACTTATAATAGGGGCATCATAGGTGCCTTCAGCATAACGGACAATTAATTCCCCGTCTTGAGTCAGTTCATATTGAGCTGTCAGATTGTATTTATTGGTTTCTGGATCAGGCTGAGCTCCGAATATATAGAAAAATACATCCAGAGAATCTCTTTGGGTGAATATGTTTTCAAGAACAGGAACAATTTTCAGAACTGAATAGGTGAAAAATCCTTTATGTATTTTTGGGGTTGTCTCCGGAGACTCCATCTTTTCTATTTCATGGATAAAGAAAATAGGTGTGGTTCCTAAATTATCAGTAAAGCTCTCAGGGGCAGGAAGTTCAAATTCATAATATTGAGTGCCTATTTTTTGTAGATCCTTGGTTGTGATCGCCATAGCCAACAAATATTTTCCTGGAGGAAGAGGATATCCTACAGAATACATGGATCCGTCTTCAGGATCATAACTGTCTTTTTCTTCCTTGATCTGAACAGGAACATATACTTCTTGGCTATAGTCCCCACCCACTTGTTGAAACCAAAGAAACGCATTGAGCTCAGTCATAAGCGTATCAGGTTCTGTGAAAGCCTCTTGAGTTTCACTTTCTCCTTCTTTTTCGGCTGTGGGAACATTTGAGGAGGAGTCAAATCCAAGATCTTTATTTTTGGCTTTAAAAAGAAAGATGCTGTGAATATTCTGCCTTGCAGGAAGATAGATATTCTCAAATATTTCAAAAGGGATATCCATTCGAGGGGTCCGGTTTTCAATTCCTTTCTCCAATTCAGCCTTGACTTGCTTGGGGATAAATATGGGTTCAGCTTCCTCTTTTTCTTCTTGAGCTGTTGCTGGAACCGGCTGAATCAATAGGATCATGATTCCCAGTATTAAAACTGTAAAAAACATTTTTTCTCTATTCATTTTTCCTCCTTGGGTGAAAACGTCGAATTACAGAACTCTTTTGAAGTTACTGAAGATGTATCACTCCTTGAGCTTCTAATATACCAAAAATCAATAAAATTTTCCATAGATTACTGATTTGTCTGGGAATAAAACACCAATCAAAAAGACACACAACTGATCCTCAGTTTCTCCAATAAATCATTTTTAATTTGTTTACCAGCTGTTTGGCTTTATAAAAAGCAAGAGTAGCCCTGGATAATGAATAATCAGTGAGAAATTCTTCAGCCAATTTCTTATCTTTCTCATAAATTTTCATTGCGGTCTCTTCGATTACAGGCTGCACAGCGAACTGCTGTTTTTCAAAGGGATCCCATTCAGAACGGACAATTCTAATGGCTTTTATGTAATCAATATCCACCAGATTTTCAAGCGCATTAAACACATCAAAGGCAAAATCAGGATCAAACTCAAACCTTTGCTTAGGATAATTAAAATGCCGGTTTAAATCCATTTCTTTTTCAATATCACCTGGTTTGTAATAAGGATCGGGCATTTCTTTCATGCAAAGATACCAGGGAGTCAAGACACTGGAACAAGGGGCAGCCAATGAACGCCACACCACACAACCTATTTCAACGGGCATCCAGCCCCTCAGCTGATAGACAGCTCCTTCCTGGGTTGTTGAACCACAGATCCGCGCAGCTTCAGATCTTACTTTATGGGGAGAACCCTGTTTATAGTTTTCAGTGGTATCAAATTCTGTTCCTTCTAAATGGCTTCGCAGCACTTTAGCCACACTCTCTACTGTCATAAGGTTTTTTGGCTTTACAGAAAATGGCAGTTCATTCACTGAGTCCAAATCTATGGTTTCCCCTTTAACCTGGCACTGAGCATACCACTGTCTGGGATCCACTC
>JAWLEN010000045.1:14635-18583 GCA_041686095.1 Candidatus Aminicenantota bacterium | reverse complement strand
TTCTCTTTCGCCGTCAGAAAGGAATAGAGAGCTTCAAAAATATGATAAATGCCCAAACTTCCCAGCTTAAACTTTTCGATCCTTAAATTTTTGGGGGAACTCCTGTAAGGGTTTCCTGTTGACTTGTCCATTATTTTGTATATATGATGAGTGATAAAGTCGCTTAAAGTGCAGAAATTTTATGAAGTGAAGTGAAATTCATCATTAACAATAAGATCAAACTCCTCTATTTGTTATTTACTCTTGACATAAATATAAATACATTTAAACTAAAGGTAACGTCATATGTAACCTCTGGTCGATAATTATGAAAAAGGTCAGTATTTTAAGCATTCTTCGTAAAGGAAACACAGTCTTTACATTTAAAGACATTCTTTTGTCCTCCAGCGAAACCAATCCTGCTCTTCTTAAAAGACGCATCCATTATTATGTAAAAAACAAAGAGCTCTATCCTATCCGTAAAGGCATCTATGCCAAGGATAAAAACTATGACCGCCAGGAACTGGCCAATAAAATCTATACCCCTTCTTATATCAGCCTTGAAACTGTTCTATCTCAAGAGGGTGTTGTTTTTCAGCATTATAACCAGATATTTGCGGTGAGTTATCTAACGAGAGAGATTACCTGTGATGGTCAGAAATATGTATTCCGGAAAGTAAAAGACAGGATTTTGATGAGTTCCCTTGGCATTGAAAAAAGAGACCATTATTTCATAGCCTCCAGGGAAAGAGCTTTTTTGGACACTGTTTATTTGAATAAAAACTATTATTTTGACAATCTGTCGTCCATAAATTGGGATCAATGCTTTGATATGCTCTCTATCTACAAGAACAAGGCAATGGAGAAAAGATTGAATTCATACCAAAAAATGGCCAACCATGCTTGATCGAAATATTCATAAATCAATCCTTCTACAGATTTTAAAAGATATCTACACAGATACATCCCTGGGCCCTTTCTTAGGTTTCAAGGGTGGGACAGCCGCTCATTTATTTTACAAACTTGGCCGTTTTTCAGTAGATCTCGACTTTGACCTTTTAAACAAAGAGAAAGACACCCTTGTTTTCGAGAAGGTTGAAAAAATTCTTCAGGAATACGGAACCATTAAAGAAAAACATAAAAAGCATAACACCTTATTCTTCATTCTCTCCTATGAACAAAAAGCGCCCAATATCAAAGTCGAAATCAACCTCAGGAGATTTGGTTCCCGCTATGAGGTCCAGCATTATCTTGGTATATCCATGCTGGTGATGATAAAAGAAGATATGTTTGCTCATAAGTTAGTCGCCCTGCTGGAACGTATCAGGCCAGCTAACCGAGATATCTATGATGTCTGGTATTTTTTAAAAAATCAGTGGCCCATCAATAAGAAAATTGTGGAGAAAAGAACAAAGATGAGCTTCACAAGCTATCTTGGGAAATGCATCCAATTCGCAGAATCTCTGAGTGAACGAAATATCCTCTCGGGTATGGGAGAGCTATTAGATGAAAAGCAGAAGACATGGGTGAAAAACAATCTGAAGAAAGACACTGTCTTTTTACTTAAAATTTGTCTGGAACAGGAAAAGTGACAGCAAGGGATTTGTAATATTAACAGAAGTTCATGAATAGAAAGATGGCTTACTGGGAGCGGGATTGTTTCCGGCTTTTGTGGATGTACATTTTTTCATCCGCTTCTTTGAGCATCGTATCCAGAGAAGTGGGCTTGTCCGGATCCCAGCGAGGAATCCCGTAACTCACGAAAATTTTGTAAGAAGCCGGCCCTTCCTGTCCCATTATTGAAGTGAAAATCCTTTCTGTCTTTTAAAGGATAGGCTGAGATAATAAGGAAATTCGGTACAGTACGACGCAGCATTATGTTGAACTCAGCAGCCCGCACGAATATAATGGAACAACAAGGAGGTTGTCATGAAGGTCAGAACACTTATCCTCGTCTTCAGTATGGTTTTGGTTCTTTTTCTTGGAACGAGTATAAACAGAGAAAAAGACCGAATTTCTTCCGTCGATAGAACAGATGCCTGCACGGATATCGTTGTGGGCCGTGCCGCCTCAGCAGACGGGTCGGTCATCACCTCGCACACAGGATGCTGCGAAGAGTGCCGTGTTCATGTCGTACCGGCTCAGACGTATCCACCGGGCGCGAAGGCACCTGTCTACTACGGTCTCCAGGACGTCCGGAAGCCTCTCGAGAAATACGGAAAAATCATCGGCTACATCCCCCAGGCGGAGAAAACCTATGCCTACTTCCACACAGGATATTCCCACATGAACGAGCACCAGCTGGCCATAGGAGAGAGCACTCTCAGTCAGCGGGACGAGCTCAAGACCGACATTAACACAGGCCGGCAGATCATGAGTATCGAGATGGCCCAGGTCTTTGCCCTCCAGCGGTGCCGAACAGCCCGCGAAGCGATTAAGCTTATCACGTCCCTTGTCAATGAGTACGGGTTTCTTCCCTCCTGCGGACCGGAGTCCGAAGCTCTGTGCATCGCCGATCCCGAGGAGGCCTGGGTCCTCGAAGTCTTCAGTGTCGGGCCAGATTGGGATCCGGAAAGCGGCGAGCCGGGTGCCATCTGGGCGGCCCAGAGGGTACCGGACGACCATATCGCCGTCGTCCCCAACTGGAGCATCATCAAGGAGATCGACCTCAGCCGTCCCGATGAGTTCATGGCCTCGAAAAACTACCTGCAGGTGGCTGTCGACCATGGCTGGTACGACCCGGAAAGCGGTAGACCCTTCATCTGGCAGGAAGCCTACTCCCCTTACCCGCGGGAATGGGCAGTCAGCCGATTCTGGCTTTTTTTCACGCGGTTCGCCCCGTCATTCAAGGAGTGGCCGGACAAGAGCCTGAAAACGCCCCATACAGGCTACGACGCCTACCACCAGTATCTGGAACCGCTCTCGACCTATCCCTTCTCAGTCAAGCCCGACCAGAAGGTTTCTGTCAGGGACGTCATCGAGTTCCAGCGCTCGGTATTCGAGGGGACCATATATGACATGACAGCGGATATTGACTGGTTCCTTCCTGACGGCCGGGGAGGGGTGAAAAAAAGCCCCCTGGCTACGCCCTTTCCCACCCGGGACATGCGCGAGCTTCTCGATATCACCTGGCGGCGGATGGTCTCGCGGGGCGGCTACGGCATGGTCGCCCAGCTCCGGAGCTGGCTGCCCGCGGCTGTCGGGGGAGTCTACTGGTTTTACCTGGACAACCAGTACGTCAGCACCTATGTGCCGATCTATGCCGGGGTCCAGGAGATCGCCACCCCGTACAAGACCTATAACCCGGACGATTTCAGCGAAGACTCGGCCCGCTGGGTGATTGACTTCGTGGATAACCTGCTCTACCTGCGCTGGCAGGAAGCGGTCCAGGACCTGAAAAAAGTCCGCGACCCGCTGGAGGATAGCTTCTTTGCCGACATGCCGGAGCTCGAGGCTAAAGTGCTGGCCCTCATCAAAGAGGATCCCGCCCAGGCCAAGGCCTATCTCACTGAATACACCAGAAAGAGTATGGAAAAGACAGTCCGGATGTACAAAGACCTCCGTAACTTCCTCATCACCAAGTACACAAACAACAGACTCGGACTTTAAAATTCAAATTCACGGCATGGATTTCGTGCTCTTAAAGGCGGAAATCAATCGAATTCTTTTTTAATATTCTTCGATATCGTTTTTTCGCTCGAATTCCTCGATTCTTTCTTTTAATTTTTGTCCCATTTCCCTGGCTGAGTCTTCCTTCAGGGTACCCATCAGAGCTCGCAGCTCGCTTTTCACTTTTTTTATTTTTCTCACGGCATCGTCCACATCGGAAGTGGTGTCCAGCCCTGTTCCAGCCGTGGTGCGTACTGCCCGAAGGAAATCGCCCACGGCCTGGTCGAATTCTCTATCTAGAGCTTTAACCGATTTCTCCTCCTGTGAAAGAGAAGTGAAATATGAGTAGGCAAAAAAACC
>JAWLEN010000045.1:0-14535 GCA_041686095.1 Candidatus Aminicenantota bacterium | reverse complement strand
GTGTTTGGGTTCTGATCTCCAGGGGGATCACGGTCTGCTTTTTAATTGGGAGGGAGCTTAAATTTGATAAAACTAGGGAAACCCGGGAGTGTTCCTGATCTCTGGAGTCAAATAACTCTCTGGTTTTATTATAGATTCTCACATCAACCTGATCGGTGTTTTTAAATTCCAGGGTGATGAAATTTTGATCTGGTGCAGGTTTCAGAAATATTCTATAGGTTTGGCCGGCTAGTATATTGAACCCATCCATGTTATCAATATATCGGAAATTTCCAGAATTGTTGTAGAAATTGACATTCTCTCCCCTGTATAGATTCTCAGGATAAAGATGCACATGGGGATACAAACAGAATAAATATGAAAACAGAATAAAAAAACCAAATCCAATAAACTTCTGAAATTTCCAGAATCGATTGAAACTGATTATCTTGGAATAGAAAAAAAAGATCAGAATGACTAAACCAATGACCCATATAAAATTAGCCAGATGGCCGGATTGAGGATGGGTAAGGAAAGAAGGGAAAAATGTCCATAACTTGATGACACTGCTCCCAAAAAATATCAGGAGATCAGATGCGCGCTGGGTGGTATGAGAAAATACCGGTTGATAGCTGAAAAACGGATGATAAAACAGCCAAAAAAGCATGAAAAAACTAAGTCCAGTAAGCCATTTGAATCCATAACCGTTTTTATCGCGCTTGGATTCAAAGAAAAAATTAGCGATCAGGATCATGAAAATCCAGCTGACAAACATCAGGGGTCTTCCCGCAGGTGAGTAGGCTCCCCGCACTGTGGTCAAAGCATGCAGTAATGGGTAGGAAAGCCCTATCCAGAGCAGAACATTCTGGTTTTTAATCCTTTTTTCTAATCCCAGAAATAACAGGAAAAAAATGGGACTGTAGAACAAGAGACCATCCCGCTGGTCCAGGAAATAGGCAAGGAAAACTTTGATTCTCAGGATCAGCGGGGCAGCAAAATAATCCTGACCTGGGAAAATATCAGCAGGATTGAAGGTATTATAGAGCGTCTTGCAGAATACCAGGAGAAGCACAAGATTCAACAGGGGAAATAAAGAAAACAAAAAAGTTTGCCCGATTTTTTTTTCCTTTACGATTTGAATGATGATGAATACAGCCATGATGAGCAGTGCCGGATAGTATTTGATATGGAACCAGGCCACCAAAGACAGGAACAGTCCGGATAGAACATAATTTTTGGTTTTTCCAAAAGCAAAAATAAAGGCTCCCATGAGCAAGGCAGCTGCAGGCAGCTCCGGGTAGAGATGAAGAGAGTGGAAAATCAAGGGATACAGACATATAAAAAGCAGCCATATCCCGGTGATCTTTTTTTTGGGAAATTGAATTTTTAAGACCGCATATAACGCCAGGGCAAAGAAGGCATTGATCACTGAAGCGGCCAGTCTGAAAAAAAGTGCAGCGGGAATGAGTCCTCCCAATAAATTGAATAGAGCATAAAAGGGAATCATAACAAACGATAACCCCGGCATATGGTAGGAGAGATATTGTTTTTTGTGAATATCACCGTGGAAAGAAATATCAATCGGCAGGTATTTATAATAAGTTTTATTTTTTATATTGTTTTCAAGATTGAAATCCCCGTCTTCAACAAGACTCTGAGCGACCATGAGGTAATGAGGTTCGTCTCCTGAGAGTTGAATATTTTGGGTATACAGGATAAACGAGGCTGTTGAAAAAATTAAAAAGGCGATTGTCCATGCGGCCCATGATTTCAAAGCCGGGAATCGGATTTGTTTTATTTTGATGCCCCGGCTGCCGGCAATGCTGACAATGACAACAAAGGCTAGAAAACAAAGCATTCTAATTTTAAAATCACCGATTGTTGAGTAACGAAGCAGAAGCAGAGGCGAAAATATCAACAAAAAATAAGGGTTTTGGAAGAAATCTTTTTTGAGGTCAAAAAAAAGCTCCAGTATCATGACGATGAGGGCAGAAATGAAAATAAACAGAATCCCCGCTTTTCCGATCAGCAGTGAAGCCAGAAGCAGAATGATACCCGGGAAAAACCATATTTTTTGGGTTTTTATCAGATACTCTATTCCTTTTATGCCTTGACTCATCTTCATTGCTGGTAGGGCCTGCCATCTAAAATTTTGTTGGCAGGAGGGATTCATTTTATCACACCTTGAATATAATTTGAAAAACTGTATTGCAAAAGAATCCTCATACAACTGTCACCAATAAAGGACAAAAAGTAGCTGTTAAATTTCATTTTAATCTGTCATAATTTGGCACATAGATTGCAATTAATAGAATGGGATTCTAAATTTCTATTGAAAAATAGCAAAGGATGTAAATTAAATAAATAGGAACATAAGGAAAAATGAGAAAACAAAAAAAAATCCGCCTATTCACCTGTCTCACTCCAACCATCCTTCTATTTCTCTTTACAGGCTTGTGGGCCCAAGAAGAATATCAGGCCAGATTATTTTCAAATACAGGAACAGGCTTACAAAGAGCAGAAAAAATCATCATTTCAGTTGACAGCTATACGAGTTCGGAGGAAGTCATTAACCTCATTCAGACTTTTCATAAGGGTGGCTACAATCAGTTTAGAGCCGCTTTACGGAAAATAAAAAAGGGAATTCTCCGTCCAATCGGCGGACGCGGGATGCAGATAACTATTCATGCCGCTCAAAGCACCCCAACAGAAAAAGGAAGACATATTATTTTAGTCGGTGAAAGTCAGAGCTGGAGTACGGACTCCCGCCGGAGACAGGACAATCGATTTCCTTATATGGTTGTCGAGTTAGACATTAATGAAAAGGGGAAAGGATCCGGAGAGATCTACTTGTCCGCTAATATTAAGCTAACAAGTCAAGGAACTATCGAAAGAAGTGGATATGACAGGCCACCCCAGCAGCTCATAGGACTTAGGAGAATAAAATAATATAAGTATGCTGATCTTTCTTATATCCTTTTCTCTTCTTCTGCCTCAACAAATAGCGGATCCTCAAGCATTCAATCAAGCTTATGAAAGAGGAGAAACCTATATTCACATGAGCCAAAAATTCTTTTCCGATAATTGATACGGGAAAACATTAGGTGGAATTAATCATTTTGGGTAAGTAATGCTCAAAGGTTCATTATTAACACTTCAACTTGACCACAGCTCACTCCTGTGGTATTAGCTAAACAAGGTTATCTAAATCTTTTTAGGCATTAATGAATGAAAGGAATCTTTAAGCTTTTCAAAAAGAGAGATCTCTCTGATAAAAAAGAAGCCCCCAACCAGGAAGATAAATACATTCCTGAAGAACTGAGACTGGAAAAATCAGGAAAAAAAGAGGTTTCCCCCCTTAATGATCTAGTATGGAAATTTTCTCTAGGGATTTTGTTAGGCAGTTTCCTCCTTGGTCTTTTAAGGCATATGATCAGCCCCTCAAGTCCCATTGCTTCCTGGTTTCTGGCTCTTACTGCCTTGGCCACTTGGGGATTGACAGTCCGGATGCTCCTTCTGGATACCAAATTCAAAAAGTTCTGGATCATCTGGCTTATCATAAGCTTTATTTTACCCATATTCCTCTCTCAAGGCGGAAGCCTCTGGTTAGCCGCAGTGGGAGGTTCCTTCTTCTTTCTATTATTCCGTAAGTACAGACCCTTCCGTCACCTCACATCCCGCAGACGGGCTGTCTTGTTTCTTTTAGGGTTTTTAGCCTTTATTTTGATCAGCACCGGAGGAAAATCCATTTCCACCACAGAAACCCAAAAACCAGTGAACGGGGATGTCCAAATAGAATATACTGTTGCCTCAGAAACAACAGGTCTAGGCGTTTCTCTCAGCCAGTATGCAACAGGTTCTCTTGAGCTGTTTTGGGTATTCAGCCTTGTCCATCTATTCTTCCGGGCACGTCTTCATTTCATGAAAATCAGGCTAAAATTAGCCCTGAGCGGTTTCTTGATTGCTGTGATTCCCGCCCTGCTCATTATATTCATGGGGCTTATTATACTCTATGGAACACTCGGTGCCACCCGAGGAGCCAGGGTCAGGTCTGTTCTTCAAAATTGGACTGAATTCGCATCCACAGACGAAAACTTCATTCCCTCTTTTTTTCCTAAATCCTTTTTTTATAAAGGAACAGAAACTAAGATTCGTCCCAAACAAGGCCAACCTCCTTGGATTCAAGAATTTCTGGCTTCCCTTCCTTCAGAAGGATCTCCCTTTGCCGGTAAAGAGTCCATCAATCAAGCCAATTACTTCTGGATAGATTCTAACATGTGGATCATCCACATTAAAAAGAAAGAATCCAACAGCTGCCAAATCCAGGGAGGAGTGGTGGATTCGGTCATGATGGACCGTCTGGCCAAAATCATCCAGGGCAATGTTCGGTTCGCTCCATCAATGACCCTGACTATTAGGGGCAGCGAAGTCGGTACTTTGAGACCAGACGCAAAAACCCCCCCTGAAAAAATCCAAGGCAAGTTTATTCCAGAACAAGATTCGAAAAAAAATAATTCTCAAGAAAAGAAATCACTTTGGCATAAACCTCTTGGATTTGGAGTGACAGATGTGGACATTTTTGAACTCAAAGAGGGAAAATTCCAGAAGCAAAAAATGCTGCTGGTCATTGAAGTGAGCATAGCTAATGTTTTTAGGGAAATCACATCGGAGAAAAATCCCTTTGGCCAGGCTGTAATGGTCTCCATTCTTGTCATTGCTGTGATGCTGCTTTTTTTTGAAGCCCTATTATTCTTCTTCGGCATTCGAATCACCACAGGCTTCACATCAGCTGTTCGAGCCCTTTACCGCGGAACAAAACGTATTGCCCAGGGGGACCTGGACACCAAAATTGACATCCCTAACGAAGATGAATTGGGTGACCTAGCCAGCTCATTCAACTTCATGGTCTTGGCTGTTAAAAAAGGGAGGGAGGAGGCTGTGCTTCGAGCTCATCTGGAAGGTGAGCTGGAAACAGCTCGAAAAATTCAGGAAAGACTTCTGCCCCATGAGATGCCTCAATTCCCCGGATTCGAAATCGTAGGGACCAGCATTCCCAGCAAGCAAGTGGGCGGGGATTATTTTGATTTTCTGGATTTGGGAAAAGGCCGGCTGGGCATTGCCATTGCTGATGTCTCAGGAAAGGGAATCCCGGCCGCTCTTCTGATGGCCAATCTCCAGGCAAGCTTTCATTCACAGACCATGGAGACCAAAAAGGTAGGGGAGGTGGCTACCCGCATCAACAATATGATCGCAAAATCCACGGATTCCAACATGTTTGTGACCTTTTTTTATGGACTTCTGGATAGAAGCCAGTCTACCTTCACCTCCACCAATGCAGGCCACAATCCTCCTATTCTCTGGAGGGTGAATAAAAACATCAGACGGCTGACAAAAGGAGGAGTGGTTTTAGGCTTTCTTCCGGATCAAAAATACTCGCAGCAAACAACGGCCTTGAATCCCGGCGATGTTCTTGTTTTATTCACTGACGGAATCACAGAAGCAAGAGCACCGGATATAAAAAAGATCGAGGACAAACTGTTTGGCGAAGACCGATTGATTCAAGTCATCAGGGACAATGCCTCTCTTTCTGCCGGTGAGATCCAAGCCACTGTTCTTCAAGCTGTCACCACTCACACCAAAAACACACCCCAGGAGGACGATATCACTCTTGTTGTGATCAAACGAAGGGAAATTAAAAAGAGCAAATGAAAATAAAAAAAAGAAATGATTCAAAAGTGTTTCATCTGGAAAAAGGAAATTGGGACAGAGTCTTCCGCGAGATTAAAACTTTTTCCCAATCGGCATGATAGCTAAAGGAATCTCATCCTGGGATAACCCCAGTACAGATTGAACCTTTTTATCATCAAAAGCTCCCACCATGACTGTACCCAATCCCAGGGATTCGGCTTGAAGATAGATGCTCTGTCCTACAGCTCCTGTTTCAATATGTGTGTATCTCTGGGCCCGATCTCCATATTTTGCAGCGGAACGAGCATAAACTCCTGATATGATCAACACCACGGCTCCTTCACGCACAAAAGACTGCCTTAAAGCAGCTTGACAAAGTTCTTCTCTGCGATCTCCTTCTGCTGTTTTTTCGAGAGCCTGTTTTCCTGGAAGGTATCGATAAACCCCAGGAGACAGGTCTTCCACATCCCCCACCGCCACATACACGTCCAAGGGATAAAGGGCTCCTGCAGAGGGAGCTGTGCGGAGACCACCAGGCCAGGAACGGTCACCCCATAAAGCAGGGGGATTGCTGCTTTTTCTATTAATGCCCTGGGCAGCCCATAAAATTTGACTTAAAATTTCTTTAGAAAGGGGAGCCTTTTTATACCGCCTGATAGACCGGCGGTTCTGAAGAGCTGATTCCACGGACAAGTCTCCTTTTTTTTGGGGAGTCGGCAGAGGAATAATGGTATTCTCTGTTTTTTCAATCCTGGCGGCAAGAACTCCTGAAGCGACCAACAGAATCCCTGCTAAAACGCCTATTTGAATGCCTAATAATATCCTCATGATTCCCTCCTTATTTTTGGTGTGAATCATTTTTAAAAAACTTTTTTTCTGTTTAAATCAAAGATCTTTTGAAAGAGACTGTTTTATTGATATCATTTTATAATAATGGACGTTTCATTTCAGCTCTATGACATAATGTGTGTTTGCTTTTTTAATTTCTGCATTATATATCTCCATTTGGATTGATTTTGATTCGAGGTTAAACTCCTTGATGTCTGTTTTTTCAGTTAGCTCCTTTATGGTCTCGCCGTCCAAACTCATCTGGGCATCTTCAGGAATTGTGAAATATATTTTTAAAATCATGAATAAATTGCCCGGAGCGATCTCAGTCAATATAGGCTGCCAGTTCAATTTGAAATGGAATCGATCCTTTTTCCCGAGAATGAGTATGGATCTGTGACACAAAAGCTGCTCTTCAACTAGAGACAGGTTCATAGGATCAAATCTTGTGGAACTCATATCCAGAAAATCTTGACTCGGAAACTGCACCACTACATAACCAGGGTTGAGAATCTCTTGTTTCTGCAATTTTCGTTCTTCGGACTGCTGCTCTAAAAGATTTTTGAATTCTTTTTTAATTTTTTTATAATGATATTCTTTGAGAATATCTTCGAGTTTCACCTCATAAAGAGGCTCAACCGCTGATCTTAAAACACCAGGCAAAGTGAAACCTGGCCGCAGTTTGCTTTTCCAATCTGGAGAGAATCGGTCCAAAAGCTCAGCAAAGACTCTCCCCACACTGTAGCATCTTCTCCTGAATCCCGTGGGCGCATCAATTTTGTCGTTGATCAGTTTGAGAAGATTCTGTTTCGATTCTTCATGAAATCCCATGACTTCAAGGCCCTTATTCCCGGCATAAGTGGCTGTGCCCTCGTTTATCTGGACATTGGATTCATATTCAATAAATCTCTCACCCAGCATGGAATTTCTCTTATCAGAGACCACATAGTACTGCTGTATCTTTTTTCTTGTTTGACTGTCTTCTTCAGAAAGAAAGGAATCTTTAAGGACCCTCTGCTCTATATAGCTTAAGGAGTAAAATTCCAAATCATCAAGAGGAAAAAAAGGTTGAATCATCACATTGCCGTATCTTTTATTGAATACTTCCTGATTTTTTTGAAAAGAGTGAAATACTTCATGAAAAAGAAGATTATAAAAGCTTTCCTCGCTCATGTCTTGGTCAATCATAAAAACAGAGGTTCTGTGTCCGTTATAATCAAGAGAGGTATTGCCAAAAAAACCATCCGGCTTTTTTGGGGAGTGATACAGAACATACTGGCGAATTTTTCTCTCTGTTTTTTGAAACGCATCCCCTGGAAAAGGATGGTTGATGAGATAGGCTTCATTCTCATTGTAAAGGCCAATGGGAAAATCATTCAGATCATACCCAGGCCAAATCTCATTGAACTCAGGTTGATTCAGAGCAAGCGCTTTTTCGAGCAGTTTAAAGTACGGATCAAAATCCGATTCTGGCTGGGTGCATGCATTAACAAAGAAAACAAGAATAAAGAAAAATAAAAAAATTCTAAGGATCTTCATGCGGCCTCCTAGATATCGAGTGATTATTTCGCTTCTAAGAACAACAATATATAGGTAAAACCAAAGGTTCGTCAACCTTAAAACCAAATTCCCCTCTTAAAGGAAGGATTTATTAGAGGAGAAGAAAGAAGGGAACTTTTTGCTTTTTGTTTGCGTATAGACTATTAAAGGATAAGACTATGCACCAAACAAAAATCATATCACTGTTAAAAACAATTTTAGTGTATTCCCTTCTGCTTTTGATTTTCCTCTGGAGTCCTCCCCTTAACGCTCAAAGCCTGGATATTCCTTCCAAGAAATGGGGGATCAGCTTTGGAAACTCAAAGGAGTTCACGGGACTGCGGTTCAACATACAAGACGACGGAGTGCAGAAGATCAATGGAATCAATTTCACCCTCTGGAAACCAAAAAAGGACAATCCTGATTCTGTGATCAACGGTCTTTCCCTTGGACTTATGCCCGGTGGAGGACATCTCCGGGGGATCCAGTTGGGCCTTGCCGGTGCAGGGGCGGAGACATCCCTGAAAGGCATCAGCGTCGGGCTGCTTGGCGTAGGAGCCGGCAGTGATGCGATGGGGATCAACATCGGAGGCATTGGTGCGGGTGTTGGCGGGAACATGTTTGGCTTGAATATGGGTGGACTTGGAGTCGGTGCAGGTGAAGACCTGATCGGCATCAATATCGGAGGTCTAGGCTGCGGCGCTGGCCGGGATATGAAAGGGATTAATTTCGGGGCTCTGGGCGCTGGAGCCGGACGGGATGTCTATGGTCTTAATATCGGGGGGCTTGGTATTGGGGCCGGAGAGAATATGTTTGGCATCAATATTGGCGGCCTCGGTGTTGGCGCCGGAGAAAAACTGGCTGGCATCAATATTGGCGGTCTGGGATGCGGTGCCCCTGAAGTGATGGGAATTTCTGTGGGCGGTTTAGGAGTCGGCGGGAAATATCTCAAAGGCATCCATCTGAGTCTGGGAACCATCGTAACTGACAAATCAGGCGGTGTCATGACCGGTCTGGCCGTAAGTTCATTCAATTATATCCGGGGAGATCAGGTGGGGCTGTCCATCGGGATTGTGAATTACGCCTGGAATGTTAAGGGACTCCAGATAGGGCTGATCAACATCGTCCGGAACAACCCCCGGGGATTGAAGGTTTTGCCCCTGTTCAACACCAGCTTCTGATCCTGGATTGTTCTCAATAGATAGCTTTGGATAAGTTCCTCCCGCTGATTCATAAGACACAAAAACTGACAAAAGGAGGGTCATCTTTTTTCTGAAAAATTTAAAAGACACTATGTTTTTTAAATCAAACCGGATGTATAATATATAAAAAATTGGCTGAACAGACTTAAAAAAAGGGGAAATTATAAAAATGATCAACAAGGCAAAAAACAAAAACTCTGCATTAGTGGAAGTACTGGGACCTGTTGAAGACCTGGAAAGTTATGTCAGAGCCGACTGGTGGAGGCTTATTTTCAATGCGAACTATCTCCGAACTGACGGAGATGTGGTGGAAGATGCAAAAATAACCAAATATGAAATCGATTTGTTTACGGCGGCTCTAGCCCTGCCAAAAGATGCTTACATCCTTGACCTTTGCTGCGGACAGGGAAGACATTCCCTGGAACTAGCCCGCCGTGGATACACTCAAGTCACTGGGCTTGATCGTTCTCATTATCTCATCAACCGAGCCAGAAAACTCAACAAACAGGCAGGACTGAATGTCCAGTTCAAGGAAGGAGATGCCCGGAAACTGCGATTTAAAAATGATCATTTTGATGCAGTCATTATCGCTGGCAACAGTTTCGGATATTTTGAATCAGCCAAGGATGACAAACGGGTTTTGGAGGAAATTAAGCGGATATTAAAACCTGAAGGCAAATTATTGATTGATGTGACAGACGGGAAATACATACGGGAAAATTTCGAACCGAGGAGTTGGGAATGGATCGATAAGAATTATTTTGTCTGCCGGGAGCGCTCTCTTTCAAAAAACAATGACCGGCTAGTCTCTAGAGAAGTCATCACTCATGTCACAAAGGGAGTGATTGCCGATCAATTTTATGCAGAAAGACTTTATACCTTCCAAGACCTCCAGAAACTGCTCGCTAACGTAGGATTTGTAAGCATCCAAGAACATTCGAAATTATCACCCGAATCTCAACGAAACCAAGACTTAGGCATGATGGCAAAGCGAATCGTCCTGACGGCTGTCATTAAAAAAGAATGGCCTGCTATTGAGGAAAAATCCATCAAATCCGAAAATGTCATTGTACTTTTAGGCGATCCAAATCGTAAGGATATGGTCAAACCAAACGCAAAGTTTGATGATGACGATTATCATACTGTCAGTGAGCTAAAGAAAGCTCTTTCTCAAATAAAACATTACAATTTCGTTTACTTGAATAACCATGACAGTCTGATTCCAGAATTACAAAAAATAAAAAATACATGCAGCTTTGTCCTGAATTTTTGTGACGAAGGCTATAACAACGAGGCATCTAAGGAACTGCATATCAGTGCTCTTTTGGAAATATTGGACATGCCTTATTCTGGAGGCACCCCTCAATGCCTTGCTTGCTGTTATGACAAATCACTGGTTCGGGGTATCGCTCAAGAAATGGACATTCCTGTTCCCAAAGGTTTCTTGATAAAGCCTGAAGATGTGAGCTTTATTGATTTTTCGCTCAACTTCCCTGTGATTGTCAAACCCAATTTCGGAGACTCCAGCTTTGGGATCTCTGCTCAGAATGTTTGTTGCGACATCCAGTCCCTTGAGAACGCAATTGTTCAAGTTAGGGATCGGTTCGGCTATAACAATCCGATCTTAGTCGAAGAGTTGTTAACCGGCAAAGACATCAGTGTCGGTATAATCGGCAATCCCACAATATCTTATTCTATTCTTCCTATTATTGAAGAAGATTATTCAAGCCTTCCCCCAGATCTTCCGAAAATCTGTGGTTATGAGGCGAAATGGGACCCTGATTCACCATACTGGCAGCTTAAATCAATACCAGCAAACCTCCCTGAAGAGGCGGAACGGTTTTTGGCCGCCAGCTGTCTTAAATTGTATGAACGCTTGGAGTGCCATGATTATGCTCGATTTGATTGGCGCTTAGATACCAACGGCACACCGCGGTTATTAGAGGTCAATCCCAATCCAGGATGGTGCTGGGATGGCCATCTAGCAAAAATGGCTGCGCTGCAGGGCCTTTCCTACAGCGATATGCTGAAAATGATACTGGAAGCCACCAAAAGTCGATTGGAACATCATGGTTTATCTTGACATCCCTTCAGCCCTTGATTTATCATCCGAGAGGATAAAAAATGCGAGATCAATTCAAGATCAATAAAGATAAAGTAGCTCTTCTTATTATAGATATGCAGCGTCATTTCTGCGATCCAGAAAGCAGCTTTTTCGTTCCTGGTTCGGATGCACTAGCTGAAAAACTTAAGATCCTGGTGGACACTTTCCATAAGAACAACCGCCCCATTGTATTCACACGACATATTGATTCTGACAAAGAAGATAATCTCATGCTTCGCTGGTGGAGAGAGAGGATCAAAAAAGAGGACCCTATGAGTGAAGTTGCTGATATCCTTGAACCCTACAGGGGCATCACTGTCATAAAGAATCAATATGATGGCTTTCTCCATACTGATCTAGAAAATATACTGAAGACCAAAGGCATTCGTCAGGTCGTTATCTGCGGTGTGTTGACAAACCTGTGCTGCGAGACAACAGCCCGCAGTGCATTCATGAGAGGTTTGGAGGTGTATTTTGTAAAGGACGGAACTGCGACCTTCAATCAGTCGATGCATGAAGCTTCGCTATTGAATCTATCCTATGGCTTTGCCATTTTGACCACTGTTAAAGAAGTCCTCAAAGCACTCCATCCGGAACGGTCATGAAGAACCTTAAAATATTTCGGATAGAAAATCTGTATCTGGTTTCTCGGTGGTAATCTTTGAAAAACCCGGAGAGTAAGCACTTCTAATTCCATGACACATGTGATGGTTCATATACTTTACCCAAAGAGTTTAAAAATAAAATCAAATCAATTTAAAAACTTTTAGGAGGTCATACATGAAAAAATCATGGGTCACTGTCATTGTTTTCTTTGTGCTGGGCACGCTCCTTGTGTACGCAGCTGAAGAAAAACTATTTAATGGTCTGTATCTGAATCTGGGCAATCTGTACCGCCTGTCTCACGCCAAATCCCGGTCCATCAGTCCTGAAAACTTCACCGGGGAAAAAGGAAAAGGCGGCATGTCTGTGGACGGGCCTGCCATGAATGCAGCCCGCGACTTGGGTCAGGGATGGAAAATCTCCCCCTATGTTCACATCCAGTCCAAAGAGACTTTTGTGCTGGCTGAGATCGAAGGGCCGGGAGCTATCCAGCAGATCTGGATGACGCCGTCCGGAAACTGGCGGTTTTCCATTCTGCGCTTTTACTGGGACGGAGAGAAGGAACCTTCTGTGGAAGTTCCGGTAGGAGACTTTTTTGCCTGTGGATGGGGAAAATTTGCCCAGGTGTCCTCTCTTCCTATCTGTGTGAATCCAGGAAGCGGTTTGAACTCCTACTGGGTGATGCCTTTCCGTAAGTCCTGTAAGATCACCATGGAAAACCTGGCTGATGAGAAAATGACTCTCTACTATCAGATCAACTACACTCTGACCGACGTGCCTGAAGACGCCGCTTATTTCCATGCTCAATTCCGGCGCACCAATCCGGTTCCTTACAAATCCGACTACACCATTGTGGATGGGATCAAAGGATGGGGACATTACGTAGGCACCTACATGTGCTGGCAGTCCAACAACACCGGCTGGTGGGGAGAAGGTGAGATTAAATTCTACATGGACGGAGATAAAGAATTCCCCTCCATCTGCGGCACAGGAACCGAGGACTATTTCTGCGGCTCCTATGGGTTCACGGACGATGGAAAATATAAGGAGTTCACCACGCCGTACGCGGGAATGCCTCAAGTCATCATACCGGACGGTCAGTGGCAGTCCCAGCAGCGTTTCGGACTCTACCGCTGGCACATCATGGATCCGGTCCGCTTTGAAAAAGACCTAAAAGTCACCATCCAGGCTTTAGGATGGCGCTCAGGAGGACGGTATCTTCCTCTTCAGGATGATATTTCATCCGTGGCTGTGTGGTATCAGCAGGAACCTCATGCTCCTTTTCCGGAACTACCCAGCAAAAACGAACTGGAGATTATATAATCTAGGTTAATCACATAAAAAACCTAACTCCACAATAAATTCAGGGGATTGCTCTAAAAAAGTCTTTTCATAGTTGTCTTTGATGGTGAATTTTAAGGCTGCCCGGCCCACGCCTCCTCAAACTCAGCTCTCTATAGCCGCTGAGGAAAAATCAGAATATATAATATTGACCGGACGTGTTTTTTGTGTGTATTATTAATGATGATGTCGCTTAGAGGGCGGAAATTTGGTGGAATGGAGTGAAAACCAGCCGCAACAAAAAAACCAAATTCTTATCTTTCCTGTACTTCAAGGTCAGGCGCCGCTACAGGATCAAGCCGCTAATTCAGATGGAGAGATCGGGTCCCGGGGCAGGATTCTGGCATTAAAATTGCTTTGAGATAAATAGTTTCTCCCTGGAACAGTCTGTTGCCCGATATGCAGAAACCGGGCCGGCGAAAGACAGGGAAAAGGAGGAGGACAAAATGAAAAAATTTAAACTGCTAAAGAATCTGGGGATGACCTGCCTGGGCATCTGGCTGATCATGACTGGGCTGATCTCGCTGCTCAATTTGAATATTGAGGGTCTATCCCTGATCATGGCGATCCTGGCCATTGTTTCCGGCGCGTTGATCATGCTCGGACGTTAAGCTCCCAGAAATCCAGGAGAATGGGGGTGGCCGAGTTGCGGCTTCAGCAGGTTGAAGCTACGTGTTCGCGTCAGCAAAACCAATTGATGTCAAGATAGATCGATCACGGAAAATATTCGGATAAGACTTTGGAGAAGGCTTAAGAGCTTATATTTCGAGGCAAAATTACGATTGAGCATCGACTTGATGTCATAGATGCGAAGGGGATAATTAGAGCGTGCTTGTCCATGCCCAAATGATCATTCTTTCCATTTCTCTAATATCATAAAGACATTTGATATCTCCGGCCTCTCTCATTAATGTTATGACGCCCTATTTTTAGACAACGTGGTTTGTCCTATTATCCCTACTTTCGTCACCTCCTGTTGACAATCTGAAGGAGAGGTTTGGATTCTTACTTTGATTTCCCCAGCAGGGATAGGATGAGACAGGAGATATATTGTGATCTGGCCTGTTTCCTGAATCTATGCTCCTGTTGTAGCAGGAGTGTACCGCTTTACGTCATCCGGAACGCACCGTTTTTTACCGTGTCCTCTTCCATTATTTTGAGCCATTTCTGCCCCTCTTGTCATGCCAAGCGCCGGGAAGAATGGGGGGAGTGGATGCGGAGGAACCATGCGAATTGTATCCTTTATTGAAG
>JAWLEN010000159.1:2415-4260 GCA_041686095.1 Candidatus Aminicenantota bacterium | reverse complement strand
ATCATAGGAACCATTGAGGGTGATATTCATGACATCGGTAAAAATCTGGTGTCTTCCATGCTGTCTGCCAATGGATTTGATGTTATTGACCTGGGAGCTGATGTCAAATTGCAAAATTTTATCAAAACCGCTCAACAGGAAAAGGCAGATCTGATCTGTGTCTCTTCCCTTTTGACCACAACCATGATCAAACAGAAAACTCTGGTCGAACTTCTCAAATCCAAAAATCTTTACCGTCAATTTAAAGTATTGGTCGGAGGGGCTCCGGTGAACAAAAAATGGGCTGAAGATATCGGAGCTCATGGATATGCGGAAAACGCTATGTCAGCCACAAAATTAGCCAAAACATTAATCCAAAAATAAGGAAAATAAAATGATCAAAGCATTAAGGCCTCAATACAAGCCTCTTAGTGAACCTCTGTTAAAAAAAATACTGGCTGAAAGTTATGAGCTTCTTGAGAAATATGGAGTCTTTGTGGAAAACAAGGAAGCTAAAAAACTTTTAAAGCAAGCAGGGGTTCAAATAAATGAAAAAGAAAACAGAGCCTTTATCAAGCAAGAATTAGTTGAAAAAGCTTTGTCAACCTCGCCTTCTACGGTTGAACTGTATGACCGGTCAGGCGAACAAAAGTACAAAGTAGGAGGCGACAACATTCATTTTGATCCTGGTTCTGCTGCGGTCACTGTGCTTGACCATAAATCAAAATCCCAGCGGAAAGCCACAACCAAAGACCTGGTTCGGTTCGCTAAAATTACAGACAAACTCGACAATATTGATTTCCAGAGCACAGGCATCATAAGCAGTGATGTGCCAGAGTTCATTGGAGACAGCTACCGTCTTTATATCGGACTTCAGTACTCAGAAAAACCTGTGGTTACAGGAACCTTTAGAGTGGAAGGCTTCAAACCTATGTTTGATATGCTGGTGGCTGTGAGAGGAAGTAAAAAAAACCTCAGACAAAAGCCTCTGGCTATTTTTGACGCCTGCCCCTCCCCTCCTCTTAAATGGAGCAACCTTACGGCTCAGAGCCTTATAGACAGCGCCAGAGCCGGCATTCCATCAGAACTGATCTCTATGGGCATGACAGGAGCTACTTCTCCAGTGACCCTTTCCGGAACTTTGGTCCAGCATACAGCCGAAAATTTATCAGGCCTTGTCATCTGTCAGCTGGCCTCCAAAGGATCACCGGTTATATTTGGTGGCTCTCCTTCCAGTTTTGATATGCGGAAAGGGACCACTCCCATGGGAGCGATCGAGACCATGATGATCGATGCCGCCTATGCCCAAATCGGCAAACATCTGAATCTCCCGACCCATGCTTATATGGGACTTAGTGATTCCAAACTTAATGACAACCAGGCAGGTCTGGAGTCTGGCATAGGAGCTGTTCTGGCTGCTCTAGCAGGAATCAATGTCATTTCAGGGCCAGGCATGATGGATTTTGAAAGCTGTCAGAGTTTGGAAAAACTGGTGGTGGACAATGAAATCTGCGGAATGGCCAAAAGACTGATCAGAGGCATATCCCAGAGGGATGAACCTTTAGCTTTAGACCTGTTTAAGGATATAACTCCGGAAACCCAATTCTTGTCTAAACCCAACACCAGAAAATGGTACCGTCAGGAACACATCTTCCCGGATGTCATTGACAGGGATACCTACGACGAATGGGCTGGCAAAGGCAATAAATCAATCTCAGACAGAGCAGCGGATAAAATCGAAGAAATCCTGAAACAGCCTGTGTCTCTGATTGACACAGATATCCAAAAAGAGCTCAAGAAAGTCATGCTGTCTGATGCCAAGAATAACGGACTCTCCACCCTTCCAAAAGTTGGATCTCTATGATT
>JAWLEN010000159.1:0-2315 GCA_041686095.1 Candidatus Aminicenantota bacterium | reverse complement strand
CCTTTCATTCCATCTATGCTGGCCGGACTTATGTGCTGATAAGAGTCATAAGTGATGTGTTCATAGATCTCATCACTGACCACGATAAGCCCGTGCTTTTCGCAGAGTTCTGCTATTTTTAAAAGCTCTTTTCCAGAAAAAACCTTGCCGTTTGGGTTCTGAGGAGTGTTGATGATGACTAATCTTGTGCGGGAACTTATAAGTTTCTCCAATTTATCAAAATCGATTTCATAGTCAGGAAGCTCCTGTTCAAAAAAAACAGGCTTGACTCCGGCCATAAAACAATCAGGAACATAATTTTCATACCAGGGTTCAAAAATAATAACCTCATCTCCTGGATCTGTGAGGGCAAGCATGGACACCATGACCGCTTCACTGACTCCGCATGTCACAGTGACTTCCTTTTCTGGATCTGTTGGGATGTTATTGTATTCAGATGTTTTTTTAGCCACAGCTTCTCGGAAAGCCAAGGAGCCAAAGGGAAATGTGTACTGATTCTTTTTTTCATCAATAGCTTGTTTGGCTGCATCTAAAATCTCCTGGGGAGGATCAAAATCAGGAAGACCTTGAGACAGATTAACCGCTCCTGTCTCATCTCCCAACCGGGTCATCTCTCTGATCACTGATTCCTGAAACGGTTTCACTCTTTCAGCCATATTCACCTCTCCTTTACTATCCTGACCTATTCATAAAAAAATGGCGATGTTTTTATTATCAATTTATTTTCAGCGATATCCAAGTTTTTTTCAAAAATGACGATTGGAACTATTTTCCTGTTTAGGTATTTTATTTTAATCGCCATTTTTTTACCATTGAGGCGAGCCGATCTGAAATTCAGGCATAGCTTGTGCTCCGTTCAGATTTTTAACGCCATTCTTCTTCGTTTTTCTCGGCGCCTCCGTAACTCCCTCCGTCCGTGGGTCAGACATACTCAGCGCCCGGCTTCGCCGGATACCCTCAAAAAACTCATCAGAAGGCTAAATCTTCAAAGTCGCTTCAGCTATACCTGAATTTCAGTATGCTAAATAAAACCTCGGCTCGTGAATAATCCAGGCTATTAACCTGTACAGCGATTTCATGTTATTATAAACATAATGAATAAAAATTTCACATTTTTAAATCAGTTTAAGATCCGTATTGAAGATAAGCGGATTCATGTTCGTCTTGGTTACAAAGTAAAAACCAGTGAAATCAACTCTTCAGTGAAAAAATACATCCAGGAGTTTAAAACAGATTTAGCAGAGATGATTGAACCCAGAGCTGTTTATACAATTCTAGATTATAAGCAAACCAACAAACATCCTGTTTTTAAAGGGGCTGAGAAAATTGCCTTTTGCATCTGCACTATTGGACCAGAACTGGAAAAAAGAAGCGCCCAGCTTATGGACAAAGGTGAAATTCTCAAAGGATATATACTGGATGCGTTTGGTTCTGAGGCAGCTGAAGACACAGCCAGACAAAGCGACCGCATCATCGCCCAAAAAGCCAGTGACATGAATTTGTGGCCCAGCAAAAGGTTCAGCCCAGGTTATGGGATCTGGGAGCTTAAAGAGCAAAAATATGTGTTTGATGTGCTCCCCTCAGATAAAATAGGGGTTCATCTTACTGATACTTATATGATGATCCCCCGTAAATCTGTTTCCTACCGAATCAATTTTTATAAAAATAAAGAATCTTCAACCAGGCGTTTTCCATAACCCAACCTGAACCATTCACAGTCCCACACTGCTATAGAGGGGAAAGGGATGGGATGAGGCATCCACTGTGAGGGCTGAGCGGGCATGGTTCCTCTTTAGAGGAGAGCGAAGCCCGAACGGGAGAGAGATTCCTCGCTGGGGAATCGAGCGGTTGACGAATCCCTTGCCCTTCCCCTCATAATGATTTTAGTCGCCTTTGGTCTTTGTGTGCACCGGCTCTATCAGCAGCACCCAAGCTGGTTTATCCGAACGGGAGCGGTGTCGGGTACCTTTTTTAACCAAATAAGATTCCATTTCATTCAATTCAACCGAGCCTTTGGGAGTATCAATAAATAACTTTCCCTTCAGCACGAGAAAGAGTTCATCTTCAAATCTGTGAGTGTGCCAGTCATAAGTGCCGTGAATTTTTGCGATACGAAGAGCCACATCATGAAGGGTGGCGATTTCTTTAGGCTCCCAAGGTGTGTCTACTTTCTCTAACCAATCCTTTAAATTGATTTTATTCATAACTTTACATGCCTCTATTTTTTAATAATTTATATCATAATTAATGGAGATTTAGTGTCAAGACCTAATTTCTCATTGACTTCTTCCTTTTTATGAATAAGTTAGATTATA
>JAWLEN010000044.1:0-18902 GCA_041686095.1 Candidatus Aminicenantota bacterium | reverse complement strand
TGGATTGGGTTTGAGTCCTTTGGTAGTTCTTTTCTTTCTTTTTTTCTGGGGATGGTTATGGGGACTTCCTGGAATGATTTTGGCTGTGCCTATTGCGGCAATAATCAAGATCGTGTTCGATAATATACCGGGATTCCAGTTTGTGGCTGCCTTTATGAGCAAAGAGTAGTGAAATTCAGGTGTGGCTATCGCTCCGTTCAGATTTTTAACGCCATTCTTCTTCGTTTTTTTCGGCTGCTGCGTAACTCCCCCTCTCCGTAGGTCAAACATCCTGGTCATTCATAAAATATGTATGCATTCTCATACATATTTATCATGATCCAGATTTTTACCAATGTTTTATTTATTAAGAACATGATTGTTAAGTTAAATCATTTAATGATTATTATTTTATGCATACATATTTTACCTTACAGGCAAGCTGATCTAACGGCATCTGCTGCGTTGCAGGGCATTTGCGGTGAAGGACCACAGCTTCACACCCTGCGCCTTGCATCTGCCGCAACCTCAGCTTGTGAATATCCCAGGATCAAATTCATGTACTCAGAAGGCTAAATCTTCAATGTCGCTTCAGCCACACCTGATTTTCCTGGAGCGTGCTTTGTCAATGTATGAAATATTTAACCTGAATTTTTCACAAATCGAGATTGGTTCTGAGGGAGAAGGGCATGGGATGAGGAATCCCCTATGAGGGCTGAGCGGGCATGGTTCTTCTTTAGAGGAGAGCGAAGCCCGAATGGGAGTGAGATTCCTCGCTGGGGAATCGAACGGGTGATGAATCCCTTGCCCTTTCCCTCAGAACATTTGAACGGAGCAGAAGCTATGCCTGAATTTATTTTTTTTTATACTGATTCCAGAGGGCGTCCATGTCTTCAAGGCTGGCTTTTTCCAAATCCATTCCTTTCTCTTTTAATTTCTTTTCAATAAATTGGAATCTTTTTATGAACTTTTGGTTGGCCCTTTTTAAAGCCAGCTCCGGATTGATGTTTAAATGACGCGAAACATTGGAAACAGCAAACAATAGGTCCCCTATTTCTTCAAATATTCTGTCTTCTTCCTTTGATTCCACAGCGTTCTCCATCTCTTTGAGCTCTTCTTTGAGTTTTTTCATGACATTTTCAAGCTTTTTCCAGTCAAATCCATAGTTAGAAGCTCTTTTCCCAATAAAATAAGACTCAAGCAGAGCCGGAGCCCGTTTAACTTTGTTTTCAAAAACAGAATCTTCCTTTTTTTCTGCTTTTTTCTGCCGGTTCCATTCTTTCTCGACCTGATCGGAATTTTCGATCTTTTTCTCTCCAAACACATGAGGATGCCTTCTTATCATCTTGTTATTTATAGTTTTGATCACATCGGAAATTTGAAACAAACCCTTTTCTTTGTATATCCGGGCAAGAAAAACAACCTCCATCATCACATCACCCAGTTCTTCTTTTAAAGCTTTATCACTGCCGGAATACAAAGCATCAACCGCTTCATAGACCTCTTCTAAGAAATAATCAGCAATTGATTTTTCGTCCTGCTTTCTATCCCAAGGACAACCCTGGTCTCCTCTTAAGACATCAAGAATGTTAACCAATTCAGCAAATCTTTTCCCCGCTATTTTTTTATCCTGCATTCCCAGCTCCTTGAATATATCGAATCATTATTGTATTATTTTTTTTAGTTTTAAAATAAAGAACAATACTATTTAACACTAAATAAAACGGATAATTCAATAAAATGGACCAAAAAAAACAAAAAAAAGAACCCTTTCCTCCATTGGATTTTAGTTCCTTAATGCTTCCTTTTCACACTCAGGCTCTCATAAAGTTGGGGCATATCGTGGATCCCTTCACCAAAAAGGAAAATATAAATCTAGAATTAGCCAAAAGACTTATCGATATTCTTGATCTGCTTAAAACAAAAACCCAAGGGAACCTTGATCCTGAAGAAGAAGAGCTCTTAAATCAAAGCCTCCATCAGTTGAAAGATCTCTATCTTAAAAAATCCCAAAACAGCGAATCGTAACACATGCGAGTTATCAAAAATTTTTCTGAAATCCCTGACTTTAAAAAGAAGACAGCCGTAGCCATTGGAAATTTTGACGGAGTCCATCTGGGACATAAAAGAATCCTGGAATATCTAGTCAAAACAGCAAAAAAGAACCAACTTCATTCAGTGGTACTCACCTTCTCTCCCCATCCAGAAGCATTTTTTAAAAAAGACAGATTTTTTCTCATCCAACCCCTCCAAGAAAAATTAGATATGATCAGCAGCTTTCATATCGACGCAGCTGTGGTCATTCCTTTTGACAAAACCTTTTCCATGCTTTCTCCAACACAGTTTATCAAAAATATACTCATGGATCCCCTTAATTCCCAATTCATTGTGGTCGGCCGTAATTTCAAATTTGGGAAAAACCGCACAGGAGATGTCAGCCTTCTCCAAAAAATAGCCGAGAAGCAGCACATTTCTCTGCATTCCATTCCCCAGGTCTCTTTAGATGGAGAAATCATAAGCAGCAGCAAGATTCGTGATCTCCTGCGTCAAGGCCAAATTGAAAAAGCCAATCGATTCCTTGGTCATCCTTACAAAATAACAGGCAAAGTCGTTAAAGGCTTTTCAAGAGGCCGGCATATTGGGTTTCCCACAGCCAACCTGAAACCCGATAATGATATAATCCCTTCAGGTGTTTTTATCACTGAATCTCTCCTGGGATCTAAAAAATTTCCATCTGTCACAAATATCGGACACTGCCCCACATTCAAAAAAAATAAAATAGATGTTGAATCCTATATCATGAACCTTCAAACAGACCTCTATGGGAAAAAGATGGGAATTCTCCTTCTTAAGAAAATCAGAGATGAAAAAAAGTTCGATTCTCCTGAGAAGCTTAAAAAACAGATCCAAAAAGACATCCTCATCACCAAGCAATACTTTAAAATGAGTTAAAGAACTCAATTTTTCAGCAGAGAGGGAAAGAACATGGGATTCGTCACCCGCTCGATTCCCCAGCGATGAATCTCTCTCCCATTCGGGCTTCGCTCTCCTCTAAAGAGGAACCATGCCCGCTCAGCCCTCATAGTGGATGCCTCATCCCATGTTCTTTCCCTCTTTAGCATAAATAAAATCTCCAGTAACAATAAAGAGGCGTTTAGGTTTAATCTTGACTTTTTGTTCCAGTTGTTGCATCTTCATAGGAAATAAAACAAGATTTGAAACAGCAGACACGCCTATATAAATAGGAGAAAAGGATGAAAGAAAAAATAAAAGCCAGAGTCATGGATTCCAGGAAAATCAAGAGAGCTTTTAATAGAATGGCCACAGAAATTACAGAAAGAAATCGAGATCTTAACAACCTGGTGATTATAGGAATCCGAACAAGAGGAGTTCACATTGCCAAAAGGATCGCAAAACTGATCAAAGATTACGATAATGTTGAAGTCCCGATGGGAATACTTGACATCACTTTATATAGAGACGACTTTTCCGAACTTGAAGACAAACACATCGTCAAAAAGACAGAAATAAATTTCTCTATAGAAAATAAAGATGTGCTTTTAGTGGATGATGTGCTGTTCACTGGCCGGACCATAAGAGCTGCCATGGACAGCTTGATTGATCTGGGTCGGCCAAAGACCATTCAGCTCCTCGTCTTTATAGACAGAGGCCACAAGGAACTCCCCATAAGAGCGGATTACACAGGAAAATCTCTTCCCACTTCAAAAAGAGAACAGGTTAAAGTCAAATTAAAAGAGATTGATAAAAAAGACGAGGTCCTTATTACAGAACCAGGAGGAATTGAATAGGAGAAAAAATTGAGCTTTAATAAAAAGCATCTTTTAGGCATTCAGCATCTCACAAAATCCGAAATCCTAACTATTCTGAATACAGCCGAATCCCTCAAAGAAATCTCAAGACGGGAAGTCAAAAAAGTTCCTGCCTTAAGAGGAAAGACAATTATCAATCTCTTTTTTGAACCCAGCACCAGAACAAGAAGTTCCTTTGAGCTGGCTGCCAAAAGACTGAGTGCAGACATCTCCAGTTTTTCAAAGACAACCAGCAGCACCGTTAAAGGGGAAACCCTTAAAGATACGGTTCTGAACCTAGAAGCCATGCAGACCGATGCCATCATTATCAGACATTCTGCCTCGGGAACACCTCATTTCTTGAGTACATTCTGTCAGTCACATATCATTAACGCAGGTGATGGAACCCATGAACACCCCACTCAAGCGCTTCTGGATGCCTTCACCATAAAAGAAGAGAAAAAAAGGCTCAAAGGACTTAAAGTAGTGATTGTTGGGGATATTCTGCACAGCCGGGTTGCCCGTTCCAATGTATTTCTTCTGAACAAGATGGGAGCCAAAGTGGTTCTGGTAGGTCCTCCAGGCCTGGTGCCGTTAGAAATGGCTCATTTAGGAGCTAAAATTGATCACAATATGGACAGAGCTGTTAAAAATGCTGATGTTATCATGATGTTGAGAATCCAGCTGGAAAGACAGCAAAAAAATTATTTTCCATCTATCAGAGAATACAGACATTTGTACAGTCTTACTCCAAAAAGATTTGAAACAGCCCATAAAAATGCCATCATCATGCATCCCGGTCCTATAAACAGAGATGTTGAAATCTCAACCCAACTAGCTGATTCAATAAAGTCAGTCATACTTAAACAGGTGGAAAATGGAATTGCCGTAAGAATGGCAGTCCTTTACCTTTTGCTAGGAGGAAAAGAACGTGACTTTACTGATTAAAAACGGACATGTGAAGGATCCTTGCTCTAAATTAGATAAAAAATTAGATATTTTAATAAAAAACAACAAGATAGCCGAAATAAAGGAAAAAATAGAAGGAGAAGATCATCAAATAGTAGATGCCTCTGGGATGATCATTACTCCGGGCCTTATTGATATGCATGTACATTTAAGGGATCCGGGACAAGAACATAAAGAAACTATAGAGACCGGCTCAAAAGCCGCTGCTGCAGGAGGTTTCACTTCCATTGCCTGCATGCCCAACACTTTTCCCGTGAATGACAATTCAGGTGTCACTAAATATATCATTTCTAAAGCCAAAAAAAGTGCCTCTGTAAACATATTTCCCATAGCTGCTCTCAGCATGGGACAAAAAGGTGAGCTGCTCACTGAAATGGCGGACCTGATTGATTCCGGAGCCATTGCCTTTTCTGATGATGGAATGCCTGTCTCCAACAGTCAACTGATGCGCCGAGGTTTGGAATACGCCAAAAGAGTGGGTACTCTTATCATTGACCATTGTGAAGATCTTGATCTGAGTTCCAATGGAGTCATGAATGAAGGTCATTACTCTTATCTTCTTGGTTTACAGGGAATTCCTGACTATTCTGAAGACGTTATGGTCGCACGGAATATCATCCTGGCAGAAAAAATAAACGCTCCCATCCATCTAGCCCATATCAGCACCCAAGGTTCCGTGGAATTGATCAAATCAGCTAAAAACAAGGGAATCCCCATAACTTCAGAAGTCACACCTCACCATCTTTTCTTAGATGATTCACTTTTAACCAGTTACAGCACTGACTTAAAAGTCAACCCACCTATAAGAACCAAACAGGATAATCAAAGCCTCATAAAGGCCGTTAAACAAGGAATTATAGATGTTTTTGCCACAGACCACGCTCCTCATTCTCCAGACGAAAAAAACGTTGAATTCAATGAGGCCCCCTTTGGCATAAACGGACTGGAAACAGCTGTGTCGCTTATTCTTGACAACCTTGTCAACAAAAAAATCATTTCTTTAAATAGACTGGTCGAAATGTTCTCCTGTAATCCAGCGAAAATTTTAGGACTGGACAGCAAAGGAAAAATAAAAATAGGTGCTGATGCGGATCTCACCATCATAGATACAGAAAAGAAAATCACAGTGGATGTCAAAAAATTCCAGTCTAAAAGCCAAAACAATCCTTTTCATAATTGGAAGCTGAAAGGCGCTCCTGTTATGACTATTGTGAGCGGGAAAGTGGTCTATCCTTCCTTAAAAAAACCTTACTCACCAAAAAAATAGTTGATATGAATATCGCCATTTTCTATGAATAGTTCAGGTTTGATGTTATGGATAAGAATTTAGAAAAGCTGGAACAGAAGATAGGTCATGAATTTAAAGATAAAAACTTGCTCATTCAATCTCTCACTCACAGCTCTTATGCCCATGAAAGCCCGGATGAAATGTCAGACAATGAGGTGCTTGAATTTCTAGGAGATTCTGTGGTGGGATTTGTTTTATGTGATTTCTTATATAAAAATTTCCAAGGGCTTTCAGAAGGAGAATTATCCAAACTGAAATCAGCGGCAGCCAGCACAAATACATTGTCCCTTTTTGCCAAGGAACTAAAAATACATAAAACACTCATGCTGGGAAAAGGAGAGATAAAAAGCGGGGGAAGAAAAAAGAAGACCATTTTAGCCGGTGTTTTTGAAGCGCTTACAGCAGCCCTGTACCTTGATGGAGGGATAGACACTACCAGAAATTTCCTTGGAAAACACTTCCAGAATTTTTTCAAAAAAATAAACATGGATAACTTCCTTATAAACAATTATAAATCAGCACTCCAAGAACATCTCCAAAAAGAAAGCCTTCCTAATCCTACTTATAAAACAGTCAAAACAAAAGGACCTGAACACAACAAAAGATTCACTGTGGAGGTCTTTTCCCAAAAGCAAAGCCTGGGAAAAGCCAATGGTTTATCCAAAAAAGAGGCTGAACAAAAAGCAGCGCAAAAAGCCTTGAAAAACCTTCTTAATAAAAAAATAAAATCACTCACTTCAGATACTTTTATCATAAAAAAAAATGATTGATTCATACAAATTCGGCCAAATGGTGATTGATGGAAAAAAGTATACCAAAGACCTGATCATTTATCCTGATAAAATCAAATCTTCTTGGTGGAGAGATACAGGACACTTATTGACATTAAAGGATATCAAAGATGTGCTCTCTCAAAGCCCAAAAACACTTGTTGTTGGGACAGGTTATTTGGGACTTATGAAAGTGGACAATGAGGTCAGAAAATACGCCAAAGAAAAAGGAATTGATCTCATTATTCAAAACAGCAAGAAAGCAGTGAAAACATTTAATGAAAAGCAATCAGAAGGACAAGTTTTTGGGGCATTTCATCTCACCTGCTAAATTTTAGTTATTCATAAAATCAACCTGGATTGTTCACGAATCAAGATTGCTTTTGAGGGAGAAGGGCAAGGGATTCGTCACCCGCTCGATTCCCCAGCGTGGAATCTCTCTCCCCTCTGAATCAATACTATTCCATATATAACCCAGGTTAGATATTCTTTACATTGACAACGCACACTTAATGAAATTCAGGTGTGGCTGAAGCGACATTGAAGATTTAGCCTTCTGAGTACATGAATTTGATCCTGGGATATTCACAAGCTGAGGTTGCGGCAGATGCAAGGCGCAGGGTGTGAAGCTGTGGTCCTTCACCGCAAATGCCCTGCAACGCAGCAGATGCCGTTAGATCAGCTTGCCTGTAAGGTAAAATATGTATGCATAAAATAATAATCATTAAATGATTTAACTTAACAATCATGTTCTTAATAAATAAAACATTGGTAAAAATCTGGATCATGATAAATATGTATGAGAATGCATACATATTTTATGAATGACCAGGATGTTTGACCTACGGAGAGGGGGAGTTACGGAGGCGCCGAGAAAAACGAAGAAGAATGGCGTTAAAAATCTGAACGGAGCGATAGCCACACCTGATTTTCTCTACTTTTGCTGTTCTTTTCTTTGAATCAGGCTGGCTTTGGTAAACTTATCCAGGTCTCCATCCAGCATGCTTTCTGTATCACCGGTTTCAACATTTGTCCGCAGGTCTTTGATCATCTGGTAAGGATGGAGAACATAGGAGCGGATTTGATTTCCCCAGGCAATGTCAGACTTAGCATCTTCGAGCTTTTCTAATTTTTCGCTTTGTTTCCTTTTTTCCAGTTCATACAGTCTTGATTTAAGGACTTTCATGGCTGAGGCTTTGTTTTTATGTTGAGACCTCTCATTTTGGCACTGGACCACAATACCTGTCTCAAGATGGGTGATCCTGACTGCTGAATCAGTCACATTAACATGCTGGCCTCCTCGGCCGGAGGCTCTGTACGTATCCACCCTTATCTCGTCAGGTGAAATATCAATTTCAATATCTTCGTCTATTTCAGGATACACAAAAACCGCTGCAAATGAAGTGTGACGTCTTTTGTTGGCATCAAAGGGGGAAATTCTCACCAGTCTGTGCACACCTGATTCTTGACTGAAGATGCCGTAAGCATAATCTCCATTAATTTGAATAGTGGCGCTTTTTAATCCTGCTTCCTCTCCCTGTTGGAGGTCAAGTATATTGGATTTGAAGTTTTTCCTTTCTGAATATCTGAGATACATTCTGAGCAGCATTTCAGCCCAGTCTTGTGATTCAGTGCCGCCAGCTCCTGGATGAATGGTCAGGATGGCATTTCTGGGATCGTCTTTTTCAAAAAAAAGCGTTTCTAGCTCCAGTTCACTTAAAAGAGTTTTGAAATTAGTGAGAGCTTTATCAAGATCAGACAAAACATCCTCTCCCTCATCACTCAGTTCTAGAAAGACGTCAATTTCTTCTTTGATTTCTTTAATTTTCTTAAAAGAGTTGAAACTCTCTTCGAGTCGTTTTTTTTCCTTTTGAAGAGATTTAAGTTTGGCTTGATCTTCCCATATATCAGGAGAGGAAAGCTCTTTTTCAAGAGACTTTATTCTGTCTTTTTTATGTTCTGGGTCAAAGATAACCCCTTAAATCTTCAAATTTTTTGGTCAGATTTTTTGCAATAGATTTTAGTTCTAATAAGCTTTTTTTTGACTTTATATTTTCTTTCATTTTATTCTTTTTACAAAGCAAAGAATAAGGAATATAAGCGATAAAGTCAACCCTATATAAGGGAGAATGTCGCCGTATTTTGTATAAAATGTGAGAGATTTTCTTGGGTTGATTTCAGCATTGATAAAGGTTGTGGTGTGCAGTTCTGATTGGACAATGACCCGGCCGTAGGGATCAATAACTCCGCTTATTCCTGTGGTGGCGGACCTCAGTAAATATCTTTTGTTTTCCACCGCTCTTAAAACCGCTAAAGAAAAGTGTTGATAAGGGGCTGCGCTGGTTCCATACCAACCGTCATTGGTAATGGTCACCAAAAACCCGGCTCCCATTTTGACGAATTGTCTCACTAAAGAAGGGAATATGATTTCATAGCAGATAGGGGATCCAAAAGGAATGTCTTTAAATTGGTGCAGCTTGTGTTTTTTCCCAGGGGTTAACTCTCCTATAGCATGAGTGAATTTTGAAATAAAAGAGAATATTTTTTTATAAGGAGTGTATTCGCCAAATGGAACAAGATGCATTTTATAGTAAAAGGAAAGAGAAAGATCTGGATCTACACACACAGACGCATTGTAAAAATCGGGATTTTGATCAACATAGGATATTTCACTTGTCCCCAAAAGCAGAGTGCATCCCGTGTCTTTTGAAAATTGGAAAAGCTGCTTAGAAAATTCAGTATAGGGTTCGAATTGACAGGAAAAGCACAGGGGTACAGATAATTCAGGCCAGACAATCAATTCACCGCCGTTCTCATAGGCTTGATGGCTGAGAGATAAGTGCTTTTGAAACATTTCATGGGTTTTCTCAAAAGGTTGAGTGGAAAAATCTGTGCTGGCGGGAGTGTTTCCTTGGATGAGAGAAGTCGTGAATGATTCTTGGGAGGAAACAGGATTTTTCAGTGATAAAAAGCCTCCTGCATGAGAAATCACAGCCAGTGATAATGTTATTAAAATTAAAGTGAATCTTTTTTTAGCTTTTAGTTTTGTTGAAAAAACGAGAAGACTTTGAAACAAGACCAGGACAAAGGAAAGCCCATAAACTCCGGTTAAAGAAGCAAACTGGATAAAAGGGATGTTTTTATACTGACTGGCGCCCAGAAGGCCCCAAGGAAAACCCGTTAGTAAATAGGTCATGATGAATTCCATAGATATCCAAACAAAAGGAATGAGGATAAAAATAAGATTAGATATATGAGCTGAAAAAAAAGAGACTATCCAACCAAAAAGTCCCCAAGACAAGGCTAATAAAAGGGCTAATAAAATATAGATAAGGACACTCAAGCCCCATGAAAGGCCTCCGTAATGAATAGGAACAGCTGGAATCCAGTAAAGGAGGACCGCATAGAAACAAAAGCCGGATACAAGCCCCATAATCAAGCCTTTACTTGGTTTTGTTTTAATTAAGAGGAAAATTAAGGGGATGAGAGAGATCCAGCCCAAATAAAAAAGTTCTGTTTTGGGGAATGCCAGAGCTGTCATCACTCCACTGGAAGCGGCAAGGAGTAGTTCCGGGGCTCGGATTTTCAAGTGAAATCCCTTTCTAAGGATCTTATGAAACGATCCTGGTTAAACAGAACCTTGTATGATAAAATAATCGCTGCTTTTCTTGTTTTCTTTTTCCATGAGTATTTCTTTGATTTCTTCGGCTTCTTCTCTGGTTTCATACCCTCCTATTCTCACTCTATAGATGGTTCTTCGGTCTGTGGGAAGAGGGGAGACAACAAGACTCTTAAATCCCATATTATTGTACTTATCGGCTATTTTAGAAGCTGAGCTTTTATCTGTGTAGGCCCCCACTTGGATATAATAAAGGTTTTGTTTTACTGGAGAAGGTTTTTCGGCTTCTTGTGCTTGTTCTTTGCTTTTGATTTTTGCGTGAGATGCGATTTCTTGATTTATCTTATCTTTATCTTGTTCAGGTTGTTCGGAAGCCGCAGGCTTTTTTTCTTGGACTTGTTCTATAGGAACATCAGCAAATTGAGTCTGTTTGGTGAGGGATGCTTGTTTTTTACCGACAGAGACTCCCAGCAGAAAAATGACAATGCCCAAAACAATGATAGCGATAAATACAAAAATCAGCATAGAGCTGGATATTTGAAGTTCTCGGTAATCCTTATTTCTCATTTTCTTTTTATTTATTTTCCCTTTCTTTACTTGTGATGAAAGCTTTGACTAAGTCCAAGGGAAGAGGGAACACAATGGTCGAATTTTTCTCTGTAGCAATTTCAGAAAGAGTGCTTAAAAATCTAAGCTGAAGCGCCTGTGGGTTTTTTGAAATGATATCCGCAGCTTTGAGGAGTTTATCCGAAGCTTGAAATTCTCCTTCAGCATGGATGACTTTGGCTCTTCTTTCTCGTTCAGCCTCAGCCTGTCTAGCTATGGCCCTGATCATATTTTCAGGCAGGTCCACATGTTTGGTCTCCACAAGCTGGACTTTGATTCCCCAGGGATCTGTGTGTTTGTCAATGATTTCTTGAAGTTGATTGTTCAACTGTTCTCTTTCAGAAAGAATTTCATCAAGATCACTTTCTCCAAGAACACTGCGAAGAGTTGTTTGAGCGAGCTGAGAAGTCGCGAAAAGATAATCCTGCACAGCGAGAACTGCTTTTTGAGGGTCCATAACCCGGAAATACACCACAGCGTTTACTTTGACTGACACATTGTCTTTAGTGATGATATCTTGAGCTGGAATGTCCATGGTCACAATACGAAGGCTGACTCGAACCATTTTATCGATGGGAGGAAAGACCAGGATCAACCCCGGACCTTTTGGTTTTGTGAGGACACGACCTAGTCGAAAAACCACTCCTCTTTCATATTCTTTTAGGATTTTTATGGCATTCAACACATAGAGTACGAGAATCCCAATGATAATAACCGGAACTGTTATCATTTTACCCTCCTTTATATCATCAATTTTTTATTTGTTTGACTTTAATTTTTAAATTATTCATTACTTCAATAACTTCGACTTTTGATCCTTTGGGGATGTCTTCTGTTGACTCTGCATTCCATATTTCACCGGTCACAAATACTTTTCCTTCAGGATTTAGTCTGGTCAAAGCACTGCCGATTTCTCCAACCAGCCCCTCTTTTCCAGTGAGAACTTTTTTTACATGAGCCCGCACAGCAATAAATATCAAGAAAATGAATATAAGAGAAATACCCAGGGCTACTGGAATGATGAAGGTTAGACTGGGCCGCAGTTCGGGAATAGGGGCATTAATGAGCATTATAGAGCCTATGAGCATGGCAATGACACCTCCCACGGATAGAATACCATAACTCTGAACTTTTATCTCTAAAATAAATAGTCCTATAGCCAAGAGGATCAAAAGAAGCCCCACATAATTTATGGGCAGTATCTGGAAGGAAAAAATAGCGACAAGCAAACAGATTCCTCCCAGGACTCCGGGTAAAATAGCTCCGGGATTGGAAAATTCAAAGTAAAGCCCCAAAAGTCCCAGCATGAGCAAAATGTAAGCAAGGTTTGGATTGGAGATAGTCAGTAAAAATTTTTGTCTTGAGGTCATGGGTATGTCTATGATTTCTTCTTCTTTTAAAGATAAAGTTATTTGAGTTCCATCGAATCTTTGAATTTTTTTTCCCTCAAGAGTGTCAATGATTTCTTTTTCATCTTTGGCTATGAAATCAATAAGATTTCCCTTATGGGCTTCCTGCTCTGTGTAGGAGAGGCTTTTGCGAACGGCATCTTCAGCCATAGAAATATTTCTTCCTCTTTTTTCAGCAATGCTTTTTATATAGGAAGCAGCATCATGAGTGACTTTTTCAGCCATAGTTTCATCCATGGACTGCCCGGTCATGGAGACTCCTACTGGATGGGCAGCTCCTGTATTGGTTCCTGGTGCCATCACAAAGACATCGCTGGAAACAGCGATAAAAAATCCTGCTGAAGCAGCTCTGGCCCCACTGGGACTCACAAATGTGACCACAGGGACTTTGGAATTAAGAATTTTTTCAATGATTTCTCGCATGGAAGTATCAAGTCCCCCTGGTGTGTTGAGCTTTAGAATCAGCAGACTGGCATTTTCTATCTCAGCTTTATGAATGGATTTTGTAATGTATTCAGAAGTTACTGGGTGAATCGGAGCATCCACCGTGATCGTCAAAATAGAAGAATAAGAGAAATTTGCTGATATTATAATGCTTAGAAGGAAAAACAAGGATTTTTTCACTGTTTTCTCATTATAGAAGTGTATTTTCTGCAAGTCAATAATTTGTCTTGACTTTTTATATTCAATATTTAATCATTTATAAAAAAAGGAGATTTTGAGAGTCAATGATTAAAAAGGATATAGTTCAACAGCTTGAAGAAAATGGAGAATTTAGCCGGAGTGATTCCTTAGTGATTGTTGACTCTATACTGGATCATATAAAAGAATCCCTGAAAAAGGGGGAAAAGATAGAGATTAGGGGATTTGCCAGCCTTAAAGTGGTTTCTAAAAAGACAGGATATGGGAGGGATATCCGGAGAAATAAGCAGATCAAGATTAAAAAGGGGAAAAGAATCAAATTTAAGCCCGGCCAAGAACTCAAAGACATCGACTGATCCCAATTATTCACAAACCACACCTGAATTTCATTTCAATCTTTATTTGAAGTATTTATTTTCCTGTATTATTATGAAAAAAATATGGAGATAATATGAGCAAATACAAGATAAACCCTCTTTGGCCGGAAAATTTAAACACTTATCCTTTAAAATCACGAAAGAGCAAAGTGAATCATAAGGATTTTGCACAAAGATTTAAGCCTGATCAGTCTTTCCGGAATTTCATAAACAGTCTTCCTGACCTGTTAGCGGCTAAGGATTTCAAAAGATTTATCTCTTTTATACAGGAAGCTCGAGAAAAGAAAAAGCCCATTATTTTTTCAATGGGTGCTCATGTGATCAAAGTAGGACTTAATCCTTTGATTATTGATCTGATGGAAGAAGGATCCATCAATGCCTTGGCTATGAACGGGGCTGGGATCATTCATGACTTTGAAGTGGCTTTTGCTGGCAAGACCTCAGAGGATGTAGAGACTCAAATCAAGGACGGTTATTTTGGGATGGCAGAGGAAACAGGAGAGGCGCTGAATGAGGCTATAAATCAGGGGAGCCAAGATGACATAGGTATAGGTGAATCAGTAGGAA
Organism: Candidatus Aminicenantota bacterium; assembly: GCA_041686095.1. Taxonomy (GTDB): domain Bacteria; phylum Acidobacteriota; class Aminicenantia; order Aminicenantales; family Aminicenantaceae; genus WJMT01. Next base: position 4,867 of record JAWLEN010000044.1, on the reverse strand, counting down.
GAATGATTGCAAACTCAGATTTTCCTTATAAAAAAATAAGCCTGTTAGCATCCGCGTACAAACTTAATATTCCTGTGACTGTTCATGTGAGTTTAGGAACTGACATCACCCACTTTCATCCCAATGTTAATGGAGAGGCTATTGGGAAATCCTCTCTGCAAGATTTTTTCCTTTTTTGTTCTCTGGTTGAGCAGCTTGAAGGGGGAGGTGTTTTCATTAATATTGGATCTGCGGTGGTGATGCCCGAAGTCTTTCTCAAAGCCCTTTCATACTTAAGAAACAGGGGAGGCAAACTGGATCACTTTTATACAGCTGTGTTTGACTTTAACAGCCATTACAGACCCTTGAAAAACATTATCCAAAGACCTTTTAAAAAGGAAAAAGGAAAGGGATTTTATTTCATTGGTCATCATGAAATAATGATTCCTCTGCTTGCTGCAGCCATAAAATCTATCAGTTCTTCAGAAGCAAATAATCCATAACAAGATTTCTGTAGGCTTTTTCAGTCTGTTCAACAGTGGAAGCAATGTCTCCTGAAGTGTCTATTAAGTAGTCAGCATATTTCTTTTTTTCTTTAAGCGGCAGTTGAGAGCTTATTTTATTTTTTGCCTCAGACTTAGAAATCCCGTCTCTTTCCATCAGACGGTTTATTTGAATTTCTTCTTCACAAAAAACAACAATTATCTTGTCAAAACAATCAACAAAGCCAGCTTCTATGGTCAAGGCAGCCTCTGATATAAAAATATTATATTTTTTTTCTTGTTTGAGCTTCTCTATTTCTTTCAGCCTCATTTGATTAACCAGGGGATGTATTATTGAATTTAGAAATTGGCGTTCCCTATCGTTTGAAAAGACTATTTTTCCCAGTTTTTTGCGGTTTATGGTTTTATCTTTATTTAATATAGATCTTCCGAAGTGCGCCACGATTTTATTCCAGGCTTCTTTTTTAGGCTCCATAAGAACATGAGCTTCCTCATCCGCATAAAAAACATAGCACCCCAATTCTTTAAAAACTTTTGAAGCAACTGATTTTCCGGTTCCAATCCCCCCTGTTAAAGCAGCTGTTAATATGTGATGCTCCATCAATTATGAGTGGTTCGGGCTAGTCAAGGAATTTATATTCTTCGTCAAAACGGATGGCGACGTTATTCTTTTTTTTCTTTGATTCTGCTTTTTCTAACCGAACTGTGGATCCTGATAAGGAGAGCTTTATTTTTTTCCCCTCAGTGAGTTTGGAAGGAATTTCTATAAGAAGGTCTAATTTGGTATCTACAGTTATTTCTGCATCCAGTCCTAAATACGCTCCTCCTGAGCTTATGTTTTCAACGGTTGTTTTTTCACTGAAACTTTTGCCGTTAGAGAGTTTTCCTTTAACCGTGGTTGTTAAAGGCAGGTCAAGCCTCCATTCTTTTCTTCTGTTGAGTAATACATCGTAGCTGTCATCATTTTGTTTTTTCGATTTTGACTGTTTTGTCATTGTTGCCTCTCGAAAAGAATATAATAGATTAGAATAGAGCTGAATTAATGGCATACAGAGCCAGCTGCAGCCTGCTGTGTGTTCCGAGCTTAGCATAAATACTCTTTATGTGCGACCTCACTGTATTTTTACTTATGAACATATCATCGGCTATTTCTTCATTGCTCTTTCCCTGTCCGATATGCCTCAGTACTTTAAACTCTGTAGGAGTGAGTTGGTCAAGTGTTTTTTCTTTTAAGTCTCTACCCACTACAGATATGATTCTGTCCATAATACTGCTCATTTTATCTCTGGGGAGCCATATCTCTTCTCTATAGATACTTCTGGTGGCACCTGCTAATTGTCCTGAGGGTTCATTCAAATCAAAATAGCCTCTGACTCCTGCATTCATGAGGCTAACAATTTCTTCCTGGGGTGGTATGTTTCCAATTAGCATGAGCTTGGATTTCTTTTTGTCGCCGGTTATGTCTTTGATGGCTTTGCAGATTTCTTTAAGGTTAGGAAGGGGATCGGAATTTGAAAAGAGAATCACATCTGGATTTTTTGTTTTTATGGAATTCAAAAGGGAATCTATGGTGGTTTTCTCTATTTCCAAGACCTTTATTTCAGGTCCTTTTTCCAAGGCTTTTAATATTCCGGAAAGGATTAAATCTGATGGGCAGTAGATTAAAACATTTATTTTTTTTCCCGAGGATTCTGATTTATTTTTTTCCATGGCAGGAGCGCTTCTAACCCCTTAAATAAATTGGTTTTATCAACATAAATTTGAGAATATGTTAACCAATCAAAATATTTATGTCAAGATTTTAGAATATTGGATAGCCCGGGATTATATCTTTGAACTCAGAAGACTAAATGGTTAGAGGAGGATGTTAAATCGCTTTTTGTATATTGAAGTTTTTATTCAATTTAAGAAATATATTTTGCTGATTATGATTGCCTGAATCTTTAACCGCTTTAACCACCTCACCAGAGACAGTAAGTTTCAGGGGGTTTCCCAGAACAAGAGTTTTGGGGACAAAAAGAGAGACTTTGAGTTGAGTCCCGATACAAACCCTTGTTTTTAATTCAAACACAGCTTCTTCAGAACTGATTTTTTTAGTGGATGTTTTTTCCTTGAATTTTGTTCCTTCAGCATCCTTCCCCTGAACTTGAGCATCCAGAGAGAGTGAAAAACATTCCTCTTCATTTTGTTGAGGATATAACATTGAGGGATCTAATTTCATGATAATCTATTTGCATTCATCTATGATGTATTGATTTTCAAAGCGTAGCGATATTCTGGATTTAGAACTCTGATTCACCGACTCTTCGATAAATATGACTTTTCCTTTGATAATCATCTTAAGGTCTTTGTTTTCTTTGAGTTTAGGAGGAAGATCAATGGTTAATCTTAATGAAGAACCATTGTCCACAGGAGTATTTAATTCAAAAGAGGAGCCGCTGGGGCTGATGTAAGATAAAACTGTCTTTTCTGAAAATTGGTTTCCGGATTTGTCTGTTCCTTCTACAGTAGTGAAAAGAGGAAGCTTAAACCCCTTTTCTTTCAGAAAGTCGTCTGTTGTTCTGGCCCTGATTGTTCTTTTAGTCATTATCGCTTCCTTAATGAAATACTCACGCATAAGATGCCATAGCTTCAGGTGTAAAACAATCACCTTTATGGATGAAATTAGGGGGTGAAATTTTTAACCTATATTATTTTCCAGGTCTTCATGAGCTTGACAAAAATAGCGCCTATGGCTAGAATGACCCCAAAATAATCGGAGAAAAAATTGAAAGATAAAAATCGTTTTGTTGAAAAAATAACTCCCAAAAGCTCAGATTTTTCAAGATGGTATGTGGAAATCATTCGTAAAGCTGAGCTTGCTGACTATGCGCCTATAAAAGGAATGATGGTGATTAGACCCTATGGCTATGCTATATGGGAGAATATCAAAAGCCTTTTGGATAAAAGAATCAAGGAAACCGGACATAAAAATGCTTATTTCCCACTTTTTATTCCAGAGAGCTTTTTAAAAAAAGAAACTGAGCATTTGGAAGGCTTTTCTCCGGAAGTGGCGTGGGTAACCCATGGGGGGGATGATGAGCTGGAAGAAAGGCTGGCGGTCCGACCAACTTCTGAGGCTATCATCGGAAATATGTATTCCAAGTGGATTAATTCCTATAGAGATCTTCCTGTTCTCATCAACCAATGGGCCAATATAGTGAGATGGGAAAAAGTAACCCGACCTTTTCTGCGCACTGCCGAATTCTTGTGGCAGGAAGGGCATACCGCTCATGAGACCCAAAAAGAAGCAGAGGAAGAGACTCAAAAAATGCTTTCAGTTTACAAAGAGTTTGTGGAATCCGAATTAGCCATATCTGTTATTTCCGGACTTAAAAGTGAAAGAGAAAAGTTTGCCGGCGCCTCAGCAACCTATTGTGTGGAGGCGTTAATGTCAGATAAAAAAGCACTTCAGATGGGAACTTCCCATTTCCTGGGGCAGCATTTTTCAAAGGTGTTTGATATTAAATTTGAAGATAGAAACCAGAAGCTTCAATATGTGTGGCAGACTTCCTGGGGAGTGTCCACCAGGATGGTGGGAGCATTGGTTATGGCTCATGGGGATGACTCAGGGCTTTGTTTTCCCCCCAGAGTAGCTCCTCTCCAGGTCATTATAGTGCCTATTTCCATTGGGGAATGGAAGAAGAATGTGCTTCCGGTAGCAGAAAATATAAGACAAAGCCTGGATCGAAAAGGATTCAGAGTGGAACTGGATGCCAGAGAACAATTCACTCCTGGGTGGAAGTTTTCAGAGTGGGAAATGAAGGGTGTTCCTCTGAGGTTAGAAATAGGGCCCAGAGACATAAAAAACAACAACGCTGTTTTGGTCAGGCGGGATAATAGAAATAAACAGGTGGTTTCCCAAGATGAACTGGAAAATAAAATACAAGAGATTTTAAGCCGTATACAGAAAGATATGTTTGATAAGTCCCTAAAATTCCGGGAGGACAACACTCATGAAGTGGAGAAATACCAAGATTTTGAATCGATCATGAAATCAAAGATGGGATTTATCAAGGCTTTTTGGTGTGGAAATCCGGATTGCGAGACAAAAATCAAAGAAGATACCAAAGCCACCATAAGAGCGGTTGTCTCAGAAAAAGAACAAGGAAAATGTGTCTGCTGCGGGAAAGATGCCGGGTTTTTAGTTTATTTTGCCAAAGCCTACTAAAAATGGGTTGTTTGTAAAATCAGCCTGCATCCTTTTTCAATAAAACCCAACTAAAGCCGTTATTAAGATCTATGCACAAACAAAGAAAAGTTTGTCTTTTCTTGTAAATATTTCATTTTATGCAGGCTGATTTTCCCTTTCAGGCGAGCCGATCTTGCGGCATCTGCGTCGTTAC
>JAWLEN010000158.1:0-4327 GCA_041686095.1 Candidatus Aminicenantota bacterium | reverse complement strand
GGAGAATTAGAGGATTTTTCCTGGATGGGCAGAACCAAAGACGCTCCTGAAGTTTAAATCACTTCCCTAAAAGGGCTTCAATGTGTGAAGCAACTGCTTTAGCCAAACCAGTTGGATTATATCCGCCTTCTAATATGGACAGCAATCTTCCATCACAATAAATGCCAGCGATTTGAAGCGCGGTTTTAGTCAGATCGAAAAATCCTTTATCTGTAATAGTAAAACAACCCAAAAAATCATCCTTACGGCTGTCAAATCCAGCAGAAATAAGAACAAAATCAGGATTAAAATCATCCAATACAGGAATCAATTTATCATCCCAAACCTTTTTTATGACATCATCTCCTGAGCCCGGAGAAAGGTGAACATTGATATTACAGCCTTTTCCTTGTCCGGCTCCGATTCTGGAAGGGTCTCCTGTTCCTGGGTAGGCATACCAGTCGTGGGTGGAAAAAAAGAGAACCGAGGCATCATCATAAAAAGCAGATTCAGAAGCATTCCCATGATGGTAGTCCCAATCTATGATCAAAATTTTCTCATGATGATATTTTTCTTGAATATAACGAACGGCGACAGCTATGTTGTTATAAAAGCAAAATCCTTCTTCATGTCCGGAATTTTGAGCATGGTGTCCAGGAGGCCTGATAGAACAGAATGCGTTTTTGACCTCTCTTTTGCACACTGAATCCAAAGCCTCTAAAACTCCTGAGACTGCTTTGGAAGCCACTAAGCCTGTAGCGGGTATTGATTTTATTTGAGAAATATGCTCATTAGAATGGATTTTTCTTATAAAATCCATGGGATCCTTTTGGGGAGTCATATATTTTAGTTCCCCGGAAAGACCTGTTTCTCTCAATCTGTTTTCAATGGCAGTGAGTCTTTGAGGTGATTCTGGGTGGCCTTTGAATAAAATGTGTTTTTTGTAAATTTCGTCATAAATATAGCCTGTATTGAATTTATTTATTTGATCCATTTTCAATAATTTTTTTCTTTTTTATTTTAATAGAAACAATGCTTCTTTCAGTTGCCCTTTGGATATAAAGGATTGAATCAGGCGCTTCAATGACTTCACCTATGTGAGGAATTCTGTTTAATTTATTTATGGCATACCCTCCTATGGTTTCATAATCTTCCTTAGGAATTTTTAATTTGAATCGTTCATTGATTTCATCTATGCTCATCCTGGCATTGACCACAATGGAGCCATCTTTTTGGATTTTGTATTCAGGTTTAAATTCATCATATTCGTCTTCGATTTCTCCGACGACCTCTTCCAAAATATCTTCAATGGTCACAATTCCTTCTGTGCCGCCGAATTCATCCACAATAATAGCAATATTGATTCCATTATTCTGCAGTTCTTTTAAAAGCACAGCTGCTTTTTTATTAGGGGGAACATAATAGGCCTTTCGTATAAAAGACTTTATTTTTTTATTCTCTTTCTCTGCTAAAATATCAAAACTGTTTAAAATGCCCACAATTCTGTCTATTCTTTTGTGAAAAACAGGAAGTCTCCTGTGTTTGGTTTCAACGTATAAATTAAAAGCTTCTTTGACAGTGGCTTTGTCGCTAATGGCTTTGACATCAATTAAAGGCACCATGATCTCTGAGACTTCTGTTTCTGAGAAGTCAAGAAGCCGATTGATCATTTGCCTTTCACTTGGCTTGACATCGCTCTTGCTTTGTTTAAAAGCCATCATGTGCTTCATTTCTTCTCTGGTCACAAAGGGTGTTTTTTTGTTCTGAGATTTTCCGGTTAAGAGAATAGTGATACTTTTAGAAATTCTAAGGAAAAGCCAGATAAAAGGGAAAAATAAAAATGAAAAGAAACGGATCCCATACACGATTTTTGGAGTGATGTAATCGGTTAACTGCTGAAAAATACTTTTGGGCACTATTTCACAGAATATCCAGTTTACAAAAGCCATAACCACTATGGAGACCGGGATTCCCATAGGACCGAACAGTTTATAAAAAAGAGAGGCAGCCACTGTGGTGTTGGTTATGGTAGCTACATTTGTTCCTAATAAAGTGGTTCCGAGTATCCATTCGGGTTTTTTCAATAATTTTAGAGTTAAAGAAGAAGGAGCGTGTCCTTTTTTTGAAGCATGTCTCAATCGAATTTTATCCACAGACACGATGGCTATTTCTGATCCAGAGAAAAAAGCCTCACCCATCACGCATATCATTATAATGATGATGTGAAGTGGAATAGACATCATGTTTTCTTTACCGTTATGGAATCAATCCTGTTTTTTGTTATTTTATTCACGGTGAATAAAAGGTCATTAAATTTTATTCTCATGTTTTCTTTAGGGAGTTCTCCAAACAAAGAAAATAAAAAACCTCCAATTGTATCCATTTCTTTTGATTTTATATCAGCCCCAATAAGTTTATTGAATTTTTCTAAGGGCATGTTAGCCTTGACTTTAAAAGTAGAGGGATTTATTTTCTGATGGTGTTTTTTTTCTTTTTCATATTCATCTGAAATATCGCCGAATATTTGTTCAAGAAGGTCTTCCATAGTGACTAAGCCCTGTATCCCTCCGTATTCATCAAGCACTATGGCAAAAGACATTTTTTTTCTCTGAAATGTTCTAAAGAGCTCATCAGCCCTTTTGTTGACAGGAGCAAAATACGGTTCTCTCAGTATTTTATTTAAAGTCTTTTCTGAATCCTCTATTTCCTGTTTACTCAATCCGATAAGGTCAGTGGCAAATAAAATTCCAATAATATTATCCCGGTTGTTTCTGTAAATAGGCACTTTGGAGTAGTGGCTTTGTTTGATTTTCTGGATCATCTCTTTCAAAGGCATTTCAAAGGGAAGACAGAAAAGGTTGGAATGAGGGGTCATCACTTCATCAATGGTTGTGTCTCCGAAGTCAAAGATTTTGAATATGTATTTTTTTTCTAAGTCATCCAAAATTCCTTCTTTTTCTCCATCTTCCACAATGGTTTTTACAATATCTTCGGTGAGAATGCTTTCTTTTCTGGAGCTTTCTTTAACAAAAATATTGACCACTTTATCTGAAATTTTCTTGATGAGCCATCTCAGAGGACTGATCATGGATTTAAAAAAGCTTAAAGGAGCAACCACAAGAGATGAAAATTTTTCATTATTGTAAATAGCGAGGGTTTTGGGTGTGATTTCGCCAAAAAGAAGCAGTATAGGAAGAACAATGACAATATTGATCCAAGGCGTTTCCTGTCCGAGAATATGGATGATAATTCCTGCAGAGATGGTGGATATAGATACGTTCACAAACTCATTTCCTATAAGGATGGTAATGATCAGGCTGCGGGGAGAATTAAGTAATTTGCGTATCTTTATCCCCTTTTTTGGATTTTTAAGAACCAATTTTTCTATTTGGTAAGGAGACAGAGAGAAGAAAGCAGTCTCAGATCCTGAAAAAGAACCTGATAAACAGAGGAGAATAAGCAAGAGCAGTAATTCTATATATAGGGAAACCATTCTAGGTTAGTTAGTCATAAATATCATGTCCATATATTCTATGCATTTAATATACCAAGTCAAAGCCAATTGTCAAATAATAAGCTTTTGGTGTTTTTAATTACTTGATAATCTTAGTATAATATAAAAAAGGGAAAAAGAATGAACAGGATTTTCAATGGAAATTAAGATTGTGATTGTGGATGATGACCGGATAACCCGGGCTCTATTGGAAAAGACACTGATCATGAAGGGATTTTGGGTCTATAGTGCCAAAGATGGGGAAGAAGGGCTTGAATTGGCCAAAAAAGAAGATCCTTCCTTAGTGATCAGTGACATGCTGATGCCCAAATTACACGGGTATGACTTATGCAGAGAAATTAAAAATTCGGATGAAACCAAGCACATCAAGGTTCTCATGATGACAGCTGTGTACAAGAATAATTTGGCCTTTAAACAACAAGCTAAGGACTGTGGAGCCGAGGATGTGATAAGCAAACCCATTGATATGGATCTTCTGTTAAAAAGAATCTATGAATTACTGGGTATAAAGAAAGATGATCTTAAAAATATGAAAAATGACGGAGATTCCGAGAATTCATGAACCATGGGTAAAAAGGTAAAAATAAGACAGTATAAACAACAAGATCTGGAACAGGTTCTTGATCTGGTTAAAGAACTTGAGTCAGAACTGGAAAATAAGTTCTCTGATGTAAAGTTAAAATCCGGGATAGAGAATTACAAAAATCGTTATTTAAAACCCGGAAATAAATACAAAACTTTTGTGGCTTTGATTGATAACAAAGTGGTGGGGTTTCTTATGGGCTATCCTTCACTAGGAGCCCCAGAGGTCGATAATATGTATGATGTGCTTCC
>JAWLEN010000043.1:0-19292 GCA_041686095.1 Candidatus Aminicenantota bacterium | reverse complement strand
AGATCCGCTTGCCTGTAAGGTAAAATATGTATGCATAAAATTAAAATGATTACAGAAACTAACGTAACAATCATGTTCTTTATGAACAATACATAAATAAGAGGGGTAATCATGATAAATATGTATGAAAATGCATACATATTTTATGAATACCCAGGTTAAATATATTCTATGGTAGCTGGCGGCTTGGGTGTGACTTCATAGGCAACTCGGGTCACAGACGGAATCTCCTGGGTTATTCTCTGTGAGATCTTTTTCAATATTTTCCAAGGGACTTTGGTTGACTCAGCAGTCATGGCATCTTTACTCTCCACACTGCGGATAATGACAATATCTCCGAAATTTCTTTTTCCCTCATCAATTCCCGTGCCTTTGTCATTCAAAAGCACAGCAAAAGCCTGAAAAGGTTCCAACACAGCGATTTCTTGTTCCACAATTTGAGTGGCCACTCTCACCTTCTGGACTCTATCTTCGGTCACTTCGCCGATGACTCTGGCAGCTAAACCAGGTCCTGGAAAAGGCATCCTTTTGTAGAGCTCTTTAGGAAGCCTCAGAGCCTTGGCTACTTCTCTCACCTGATGTTTGAACAGTTCTTTTAAAGGTTCTATGACTTTAAATCCATATCCTTTTTCAGTATCTATCCCGATCTGTTCCAAAATATTGTGCTGGGTTTTAACTCCCCCCCTAGTCTCGATGATATCAGCGGCAATAGTGCCCTGGACTAAATGTCTGGCTTGGCTCTCCAGCACCGCTTCACCAAACACTTCATAAAATTTATTCCGAAAAGCTTTTCTTTTTTCTTCAGGATCTGTCTTTCCTTTCAGGCTAGAGAAAAAATCCTTGCGAGCATCAATGACCTTGATTTCGATCCCCATGTCAGAAAATATCCGGGACACATACTTATCCTCATCCTTTCTCATGAGACCGTCGTCAATATAAATCACCTCTAATTGTTCTCCCAAAGCCTTATGAGCCAGAACTGTGCAGGCAGAGCTGTCCACTCCGCCAGAAAGAGCAGAGATCGCTTTTCCTTCACCCACAGTATCCTTGATTTCATTTACCTTTTGCTCAATAAATTTTTTGGTGTCCATATTCAGCTATTCTTTAAACTTTTCCAGTTCTTTTTTAAGAGGAGGAATGACCTTAAATAAATCTCCGACCACTCCGAAGTCTGCCACTTTAAAAATGGCTGCCTCTGGATCTTTATTAATAGCCACAATAAACTTTGAAGAAGACATCCCTGCTAAATGCTGTATAGCCCCCGAAATACCAACCGCTATATAAAGATTGGGAGAAACGGTTTTTCCTGTCTGTCCAACCTGATGCTGATGATCTACCCATCCCGCATCCACAGCTGACCGAGAAGATCCAAGAGCAGCATTTGAAAACAGGGCAATAATGTCTTTCAATAAACCAAAATTTTCAGGCCCTTTCATCCCCCTGCCCCCTGAAATAACCACTTCCGCCTCTGTCACATCCAGTTCATCGCCTTCCTCTCTTTTTATTTCAACCACCTGTTCTTTGGCCTGGTCCTCTGATAACTCAACCTCTTTCTTGACAACTTCTCCCTCTTCAGACAGAGGTTCCAACAAAGGAAACACATTCGGTCTGAGAGATGCGATTTGAGGTTCTGATTTGAATTGAAAAGCAGCCAATGCTTTTCCTGCGAAAATAGGCCTCTCTACCTCCAGTCCGCTGTTTTCTGTCCTGGTCTCAGTGCAGTCTGTAGCCACCCCCACATCCAGTTTGGCGGCGACTCTCGGAGCCAAATCTTTTCCCATTGCTGTTGCAGAAAAGAACACAGCCTTGGGCTTTATCTCACCAATAAACTCTGATAAGGCTAAAGTATACAGTGAAGATGAATATTTCTCCAACAGCGGATTTTCAATCAAATAAACTTTAGAAGCCCCGTATTGAAAGGCTTCTTGGGCTAAGTTATCGATCTTTTTGCCCAAAAATACAGCCACTGAGTCCTCATTGAGGTCGTCGGCCCGTCTTTTAGCTTCAGACAAAGCTTCCAGTGAAGCCTTCTTTATCTTGTCCTCTCTAATTTCCATATACGTCAATATCATTGTCGCCTCCTATATTATTTTGGCTTCTTCGTGCAGGAATTTCACCAATTGTTTGGCTGCTTCTTCCGGTTCTTCCTCAATTTTTTTGCCTGCTTCTTTTGTTGGAGGTGGAGATAGATTCACTAACTCTAATTTTGATTCTAGATCTGATTCCTCAATCCCTAGTTCTTGGAGAGAGATTACGGGGACCTGTTTTCTTTTTGCCGCCATTATGCCTTTGAGTGTTTCATACCGCGGTTCATTAAGACCTTTCTGCGCACTGATAACAGCGGGAAGAGAAAACTCAACTTTCTCAACCGCTCCTTCTATTTCTCTGCCTGCTGTTCCGCTTCCATCCCCGATATCAAGCTCTGTCACCACATTGACCTGAGGTAAATCCAGCAGCCCTGCAACCATGGATGGGACCTGAGAATTATCCGTGTCAATAGACTGCTTCCCAAATAAGACAAGACTGTAATCTGAATATTTGTTTTTAACGACCTCAGCGATTATCTTTGCCGCTCTCAATCCATCATAAGTCTCATGTTTGTCATCCTTCACTAATAGGGCCTCATCTGCTCCCATGGCGAGAGCTTTTTTTAAAATGGTCACAGATTCCTCAGAACCCACAGAAATCACATGGACTGTACCGCCTTTAGATTCCTTAATTTGAAGAGCCTCTTCCACTGCATACTCATCGTAAGGATTCATCAAAAAATTCAAACCTTCCATGTCAATCTGATTGTTGTCATGGTCGATTTCTATTTTAGACTCCGAATCAGGAACCCTTTTTACAAAAACAAGTATATTCATTTAATGACCTCCTTCCTGAATAAAACTTCTCTTTCTATAAAAAAACAACTATGATATTTGATGATATAAAAGGTTGGGTTAAAGGTCAATCAGATAAATAAATATAATCAGTAAAAAGTTATTTATTCTGGAAATTTTTTCATAACAAGGGTTCCGTTGGTCCCCCCAAAACCAAAGGAATTGCTTAAAGCATAAGTTAACTCTGCTGGCCTTGCCCTGTTTGGTACATAATCCAGGTCACATTCGGGATCAGGGTTTTCATAATTGATGGTGGGAGGAATAAATTGATTCTTGAGTATCAGTGCCGTAGCAGCAGCCTCAAATCCTCCAGCCGCCCCTAACATATGTCCGGTCATGGACTTGGTCGAACTAACTGGAATATTATAAGCATGATCTCCGAACAATCTTTTTATTGCCAGCGTCTCGATTTTATCATTCCAAGGAGTCGAAGTCCCATGCGCATTGATATAGTCAATATCTTGGGCTTTCAATCCAGCACTGTCTAAGGCTCTTTTCATGCATCTATAGGCTCCATCCCCATCCGGACAGGGAGCTGAAACATGGTAAGCATCCCCACTCATCCCATAGCCAATTATTTCTGCATAAATATCAGCCCTCCTGGCTAAGGCGGAGTCCAGTTCTTCAAGAAGCAAAACCCCAGCTCCCTCGGCTATGACAAATCCGTCTCTTTCCTTATCAAAGGGGCGAGAGGCCTTCTCTGGAGCATCATTCCTTATAGAAAGCGCCCGCATGGAACAAAATCCAGCCACTCCTAAAGGAGTGATGGGTGCTTCGCTGCCACCAGCTATCATCAAATCCGCATCTCCCCTCGCAATAATCAGGTAGGAATCTCCAATAGCATGAGTCCCCGTAGAACAAGCTGTGGCATTCGCTAAGTTTGGGCCCCCTGACTTAGTGCGGATGGATATCTGTCCAGAGGCTTCATTAATAACCGTACAGATCAGAAAAAAAGGAGAGATTCTTTTAGGCCCTTTCTCTAAAAGTATCTTATGATTCTCCTCTATGGAAGATATGCCCCCTATCCCAGAGCCCACATAAACTCCAGTTCGGTCACCTTTCAATTGGTCCCTCTCAATACCTGAATCTTCGACTGCGGCTTCAGCCGCAGTAACCGCGTATTGAATAAAAGGATCCATCTTTTTAGATTCTTTCTTTTCAAAAAAATCCAAGGGATCGAAATCACTGACTTCCCCGGCTATTTGACTTGAAAAATCCTGTGTGTCAAATTTAGATATCCGGGTGATACCTGACCTGCCAGCTTTGAGAGACTCCCAATTCTTCTCTGCCCCCAACCCTAAGGGCGAGACAAGGCCAATTCCTGTTATAACTATACGTCTAGAGTTACCCATGATGGAAAATAAGAATATTATCTATAATCTTTTTATTCTTACTTCACTTTTTCTAAGACATAGTCAAGGGCCTTGCCAACTGTATCCAGCTTCTCTGCTTCCTCATCAGGAATGTCTAGCTCAAATTCGTCCTCCAGAGCCATAATCAACTCCACTGTATCAAGAGAATCAGCGCCTAGATCATCTATAAAAGAAGCTTCTTCAGTAACCTGGTCTTCACTAATGCTGAGTTTGTCAGAAACGATTTCCTTTACTTTGTTCAATAACTCTTCTCTATCCATCTTTTCCTCCTAAAATTTTTTATTATTAAAGAAGATTTTACATAAGCATTCCGCCATTTACACTTAAAACTTGCCCAGTTATATAGGCTGCCTCATCTGAAAGCAAAAACCTAACTGCCTGAGCCACTTCCTTGGGTTCACCAAACCTCTTCATGGGAATTATATCAATGAATTTTTTCTTAACTGATTCCGGGAGCGATTTGGTCATAAATGTGGCTATGTATCCTGGGGCCACTGCATTAACAGTTATATTTCTAGAAGCCACTTCTCTGGCTAATGACTTGGTGAATCCCAGTACTCCGGCTTTAGAAGCTGAGTAATTTGACTGTCCAACATTCCCCATGAGACCGACCACTGAAGAAATGTTGACAATTCGTCCATAGTGGGCCCTTGCCATGGGGCGTATAACTGCTTTTGAAAAATTATAAACACCTTTTAAATTAACCGCTAAAACAGAGTCCCAATCTTCTTCTTTCATCCGCATCAGCAATCCATCTCTTGTTATTCCAGCGTTATTGACAAGGAAATCGATCTTTCCATGCCTGTCTAACATTTTTTTTACTGCTTCGTCAACCTGGTCAGTTTGAGATACATCCACATTATAATAAAAAGCCTCTCCTTTCCTTTTTCTTATGTCACTAACCACTTGCTCCGCTTTATCTTTTTGTACATCCACAACCAGGACTTCGGCTCCTTTTTCAGAGAGGTCATAAGCTATAGATTGTCCTATTCCTTGAGAAGCTCCTGTAACAATAGCCGTTTTTCCTTTAAAACTCATTTATGCTTTAGCTCCACTCAAAGCTTTATAATATCCATTAATTCTTTCATGTATTCGTTCCAATACTTTACCTTTTACATAATCCCTGGCAAGCCTCACGGCATTTTTTATGGCAACAGGATTAGAACGGCCATGTCCGACAATACAAACTCCGTTGATTCCTAAAAGATAAGCACCCCCATATTCAGCATAGTCTATCTTTTTATAAAACTTCTTGAGATGTCTTTTCATCAAAAAGAATCCGATCTTTACAAATATATTTTTCATGATATCCATACGGGCCATTCTCGCAAAGTTATCCACCACTCCTTCGCTTGTCTTTAAGGCTATGTTCCCAGTAAATCCATCACTCACAATCACATCGGCTTTCCCTGAATAAATATCTTTTCCCTCTACATTACCAATAAAATTTAAAGAAGAGGAGGTGAGCTTCTTGTTGACTTCCCGTGTCAGGTCGTTTCCTTTGCTTCCTTCCTCGCCAATACTCATAAGGGCAATCTTTGGATTTTCGATCCCCATGGCTGCTTTCATGAACACTTCCCCCATCAAAGCAAACTGGACTAAATGATTGGCACTGCAGTTTGCGTTAGCTCCTACATCTGTAAGCAGAGTCACTCCGGTCAGGGTAGGGACAAGCAGAGCTAAAGCCGGTCTCTCCACGCCACTCAAAGCTCCTAATTCCTTCTTGGATAAATAAACCACAGCTCCTGTATTTCCAATGCTGACAAACGCGTCTGCTTTTTTTCCCTTTACTAATTTCAGCCCTACAAGTATGGATGACTTGCTTTTCCTTCTAAAAGAAAGAAGCCCCTCTCCCATTCCAATGGACTCAGAAGCATTGACAATTTCAATATCTGCACCCGTGAGCTCGATTTTTCCCAACTCCTCTTTTATGACTTCCTCCACGCCTACCAACAAAACTTTCAAGTCGAATTCTCGGGCCGCGCTCACAGCCCCTTGAATGGCATTCCCAGGGCCGTAGTCTCCACCCATAATATCAACCGCTACTCTCATTCAACCTCCTGCCGTTACTCTTCAGTTCCCTCAATCACCTGACGCTCTTTATAATACCCGCAGTCAGGACAAGCTCTATGAGGTATCTTTGGATTCCCACAATTAGGACAGAGTGAAAGCGACGGCACCTTCAAAGCATGATGGGCCCTTCTCTTATTTTTTCTTGAGTGTGAATGTCTTCTTTTTGGATTTGCCATTTATCTATTATCTTTCAAAAATATTTTTAATTTATTTAGTCTTGTGTCCTTTTTATCTAAGTTACATGAACACTTGCCTTCTCTTATGCTCTTGCCACAAACCGGACATAAACCCGGACAGTCTTCAGAACATAGGGGCCGAGTAGGAAAAGTCAAATTCAGCTGTTCTAAGATAATCCTTCTTATGTCAACCCTTCGGTTATAGTAAAAATTCTTTTGTAAATCTTCTGTTTCAAGCTGCTCTTTTTCTTCCTCCAGCTCCTCCGGCAGATAAACAAGATCAAATGTGGAATTGATTTCAAATTCAAATGGTGAAAGACAGCGGCAGCAGATAAAACTCATGGTGGTTCTGATTCTTCCCTTTATAAATATCTCCTCTCCTGTCCTGCTCAAAGCCACCTCAGTATGCACTGGTTCCAGAAATACAGCCTCTTCCTCCACAAGTTCTGAATTAAAAAACTCAAAATCTCTCCTTAATTCAATTCCCTGAGAGGGCAGTCTGTCAATATCAATAATCATCGTAATATTTCCCAAAAAAAGTTATCCTATTATAACATTTCACTTCCCTTTGTCAATAATGGCAAGTTGTCATCAAAGAGCTTGAAATTACGGAAAGTCGATGTATAATATATTCATCTGATTATTGCAAAATGGCTGGGCTAAATACAAACATAAAACGCAAACAAGCTAACTACCATGTCCAAACTGAAGACAAGGGACATGGGATCAATCATGTGGAAACCATTATATACAAATCAGGGAAGGTATTATCTTCCCGCAAATCATCTTATGCTTCCCTAATAAACAACCCCAATTTAAAACAAAAAATACAACAAATCATAGAGAAACAACATGAAGAATGTCTCAAGGAAATCAATGACGGGAAGTTCGATCATCTTTGATTCCTTGCCAACACCTAAGATTTTCAATTAAAATAATTCAGAACATTTATGGATAAAATATTTCTTATTGATGGAAACTCTATTCTCTACCGTTCTTATTATGCCATCCGCAATCTTTCAAATTCCAAAGGATTTGCCACAAATGCCATATATGGGTTTCTCCAGACCATACGCAAAATAATAAAAGAAGAAAAAGCCAAATATATAGGGATTGTTTTCGATTCCAAAGGACCTACTTTCCGACATGAAATCTTTCCTGAATATAAAGCTCAAAGAAAGCCTATGCCAGACGATCTAATCCCCCAGCTGCCGGTCTTAAAAAAGCTCTTAAAAGCTCTTCATATCAAGGTGCTGGAAAAAAAAGGGTATGAAGGAGATGATATTTTAGGAACCTTAGCCAAAAAATGCAGTAAAGCAAACATCCAAACCATTATTGTCACAAATGACAAGGATATGTATCAATTGGTGAATGAGTCTGTGATGATTTACAATGTAGCCAAGGAATCATATCTTAACCAAAAGTCTATAGAGGAAAATTTAGGAGTCCCCCCTTCTAAGGTTAAAGATCTGCTCGCCCTCTGGGGAGATACATCAGACAATATCCCCGGTGTCAAAGGAGTGGGGGCTAAAACAGCTAAGAAACTCCTTAAAAACTATGGATCCATCGAAAATATTATGAATCATCCTGAAAAAATAAAAAATCCAAAACTAAAGGAAAAAATAAAAAAGAGCAAATCTGATATTGAGATAAGCCGCCAATTAGTTTCCTTAAATACAGATCTCTCTATAGAATTCAATTTGAACGAATTTAGCCTCCAAGAACCTGACTACGACCAATTGATTCCCCTACTCCAAGAACTGGAATTTTCCAAATTGCTGTCTGATTATATGGGTAAAATTAACCAAAACCAAAAAGACTATTCTCTTGTTTTAGACGTCAATAAATTAGATGAATTGATCGCTCAAATAAGAAAAACAAAAAAAGTTTCTATTGACACAGAAACTGACAGCCCGAATCCTACTGAAGCCAATCTAGTTGGAATCTCATTTTCACTAAAACCCCATCAGGCTTTTTATTTGCCCCTGAGACATAACTACCCGGGGGTTCCTGAGCAGATACCTGTTCATAAAGCTCTGGATCGATTGAAGGGAGTTCTCTCAGATCCAAATATAAAAAAAATCGGTCAGAACATTAAATATGACTGTATCGTTTTTAAAAGAGAAGGAGCTCCCATAAAAGGAATCGATATAGACACCATGATCCTTTCTTATCTGTGCAGTCCCAACATGGGCAAGCACAATCTGGACTCACTAGCCATGAAATATCTTCATGTTAAAACAATATCTTATGAGGAAATAGCAGGCAAAGGAAAAGAAGAAGTCACATTAGATAAAGTGGATGTGGAGAAAGTGATGCCTTATGCCTGTGAAGATGCGGATATAGCGCTTCAGCTCAGTCCTATTTTAATGAAAAGAATCAAAGAAAAAAACTTATATGATTTATACCAGAAAATAGAACGTCCCCTGATAGAAGTCCTTACAGATATGGAAATATGGGGGATCAGAGTCGATCCTGAAGTTCTTAAAGAAATATCCCAAGAGCTTAAAGAGAGTCTTCAGTTCTTACAGAAAAAAATATACCAGCAATGCGGCCAAGAGTTCAATATCAACTCTCCTCAGCAATTGGGAGAGATCCTTTTCAAAAAGCTCGAGCTTCCTTCTTCAAAAAGGACCAAGAAAACCCGCCGCTTTTCAACCAGTTACAGCGTCCTTCAGCAGCTTTCTCATAAATTCCCCCTTGTCAAAGATATCCTCGAATACAGACAACTGGCTAAACTCAAATCAACCTATGCGGATGCTCTCCCTAAACTCATCCACAAGACCTCTGGACGTATTCATACTTCGTACAATCAGACTATAGCCTCAACCGGAAGGCTGTCCAGCAGTTATCCCAATCTTCAAAACATTCCTGTCAGAGGGGAATGGGGGATGCGATTTCGGTCTGCTTTTATTCCATCCCCGAATCAGCTTTTTTTATCGGCAGACTACTCTCAAATTGAGTTAAGAGTGCTGGCTCATCTTTCTGAAGATCCTGAACTCATCAGAACTTTTGAGAAAAACCGAGATATCCATCAAGAAACCGCTCAAAAGGTATTTGGTGAAGAGGCTTCTCTTTTTCGTGATGAATTCCGGAGAAGAGCGAAAATCATTAACTTCAGTATTATATACGGAACCTCCGCTTTTTCACTCGCCAAACAGCTGGAGACATCCACCTCTGAAGCCAAAAAATTCATCGACCTCTACTTTGAAAGGCATCCAAAGGTGCTGGCTTTCCATGAGAAATGCATTAAAGAAGCTGAAGAAAAAGGTTTTTCTGAAACAATGCTGGGGAGAAAAAGGCCTGTTCCAGAATTAAAAAGCAAAAACAAGGTCATCCAACAAGCCGGCCGTCGTATTGCTTTAAACACTCCTATTCAAGGAACCGCTGCTGATCTTATAAAAAAAGCCATGAGAGATATATGGGAAGAGATAATTAACAATAAATTAAGCTCAAAAATCATACTCCAAGTTCACGACGAATTGGTTTTTGAAGTGCCGGATACTGAACAAAAACAATTAGAACAAATCGTCAGAAACAAAATGGAAAATGTCCTGTCTTTGAAAGTCCCCCTTAAGGTCCATCTGGGGTGGGGTGTTAATTGGGCAGAAACCAAATAATCACCTCTATAGGGTTTTTTGATAGACGCGGAACCGCTTGTATATCTCGCCCCCCATCTTTTCCATCTCCGCTCTTACTTTGACATTGCTCTCCATCTCATGATGGGTATCCATAATTTCCATCCCCGCTTCCTTGGCGCTGGTCAACATATTGACCCCCATCATAACATCCAGCCCCCGTCCTCTGTATTCTTCTTTGATGCCTCCTAAAAGAAGGTCTAATTGTTTGGTTTTCTTGATTTCTCTGAGAATCTTGAAAAATCCAAAAGGAAAAAGCCTTCCCTTGGCTTTTTTGATTCCTGGTGCAGGACTGGGCATGCCTACAACAAAAGCTATTAGCTCGCCTTTATGCAAAACTCCCTTTATAAATTTTGGATTAAGGAGAGGAAGGTATTTTTTAGCCAAGCTTTCCATTTCATCTTCATCTAGCGGAGTATAGCCGTATATATTGGTTTTTGAATAACATTCATTCATTAAACTCAGCACAGGCTTGATCCAAGGTTTTAACTCTTTTCTTTTTCTGAACTCTAAGATCTCGAATCCTCCCTTTCTTTTTATTCTTTGGTAAATTCTTTTGTAAAAATCAGGAATCTCATGCGGCACATCAATTTTATAGACAACATAATCTATATCCTTTCTGTATCCCAACTCCTCTATTAAATCAGGCATCCATTCAAAATTATAATAATTTGGGAATGTGACCGCACTTTCAAATCCTTCGATAAGCAATCCCTCCGGATCTTGATCTGTAAAACCATAGGGCCCTATAATCCTTTCCATCCCTTTGTTTCGGGCCCATCTTTCCACATAATCCAACAAAGCTTTGATCACTTCTTTGTCTTTCCAGCTCTCAAGATAGCCGAATCTTGCCGTTTTCTCGTTTTTGTATTCGTTATAGCGCCTATTAATAATCCCCATGATTCGGCCCACTAATTTTTGATCTTTATAGGCAAGACAAAGAACTGTATCACAGTAACTGAAGGCTCGATTCTTTTTAGAAGAAAAATAACTCCATTCATCCGTATAAATAGGGGGAACCCAATTCTCATGTTCTGCGTGGATTTTTTCAGGTAGATATATGAACTTTCTTAAATCCCCTCGTCCTGCAACTTCTCTAATTTTAACTTCCATGGAGTTTCTTCCTCCTCTTATTTTTTTCCTATTATACAATAATCCATGGTTTTGAAAAGAAAAATAATACAGATATTTTGGTTGACAAATCAAGCCCATAATTAATACACTTTATAGTCAAATTTTGACCAATAAATGTATTGACCTATGAGAAAACAAACCTTTCCCCGCGGAACTCACCCAGCAGAGTATAAAAATTTCACAAAGAATCAAAAACTTGAAACCCTAGATCCACCTAAAAAAGTGTATATCCCTCTCAATCAACATTTTGGAAAACCCGCTGATCCCATAGTCAAAAAAGGAGATGAAGTGCTTATGGGGCAAAAAATTGGAGACAGTGATGAGATGTTTTCAGCTCCGGTGCACTCCAGCGTTTCCGGAAAAGTGCTTTTCATAAAAGAACATCCCCATCCTCTTGGCTCCCCTGTCCAGACTATTATCATATCCAATGATGGAAAAGACACTCCTCATCCGGATAATAAGGGGACCAAAGATCCTTTTTCACTGAAGCCCGAAGAAATCCGCAAAAGAGTAAGAGAAGCTGGAATTGTGGGTATGGGTGGGGCTGCTTTTCCAACCGCTGTCAAACTATCTCCTCCTAAGGGAAAAATCATAGATACAGTCATCATAAATGGATGTGAATGCGAACCCATGCTGACTTCTGACTACAGAGTGATGCTTGAATACCCGGACCATATCATAAAGGGAGCAGAAATAATCCGCCTCGCAACCGGAGCTGAACAGATGATCATAGCTGTTGAAGACAATAAATTAGATGCATTTAACCTTTTCAAACAGAAAATGAACGGTTTCCCCGGGAAAACATCGCTTTTAAAGACCAAATATCCCCAGGGTGCTGAAAAAAATCTCATCTACGCTCTCTTAAACCGAGAAGTTCCTAGTGGAGGTCTTCCCTTTGATGTGGGAGTGGTTGTCCAGAATGTGGGAACAGTGAAAGCCATCTGGGAGGCTGTATCCTCTGGTAAACCTTTGTTTGAAAGAGCGGTGACCGTTTCTGGCTCCGGAATAAAAGAGAATAAAAATCTGTTAGTCCGTATTGGAACTCCTTTTAAAGACGCCATTGATTACTGCGGTGGTTTAAAAAAAGGGACCAATATGCTTGTCATGGGCGGTCCCATGATGGGATTGGCCCAATGGAACCTTGAGACACCTGTCATAAAAGCCACTTCCGGATTGGTTGCCTGGGCAGAAGAAGAGCTTCCAAAAGAAAATCCCTGCATCAGCTGCGGGCGCTGCGTGGATCACTGTCCCATGGGACTTGTCCCCACCAGGCTGATGAACTATTCAAAGCATGAGCTTTACGAAGATGCAGATAAATGGGGAATCCTTGACTGCGTGGAGTGCGGATGCTGCCAGTATATCTGTCCGGCTAAAATCCCCTTAGTCCATTGGATTCGACTGGCAAAGAATGTGGTCACAAGCATGAAACGAAAAAAGAAAAGCTGATGAAAGAAAACGCGTTTCTCCTAAAATCATCGCCCCATTTCAGAGACAAAGATTCTGTCTCAAAAATAATGTTTACAGTTGTCATAAGTCTTATCCCTGCGGTGGTGGCGTCTGTTTACTTCTTTAGACTGAGAGCGGTCCTGATCTATATCGCTTGTGTGGCCACTTGTCTGATCACAGAAGCGGTTTTTCTCAAGGTCAGAAAAAAGGATATGAGTTCCTTGTGGGATGGATCCGCCATCATCACAGGACTTCTTTTGGCCATGGTTCTTCCTCCTTCTCTTTCTCTGGAACTGGTCATCATTGGCTCAGTTATGGCCATCGCTTTGGGTAAACAGGTATTTGGAGGACTCGGCTATAATATATTCAATCCGGCTTTGGTAGGCCGGGCCTTTCTGCAGATTGCATTCCCTGTGGCCATGACCACTTGGATACCCCCAGAAACCCTGAAAGTAAACACAGCCACCTTTGCCACTCCCCTGGGAAATCTCAAATTCTTAAGCTCCATAACAGAGGGATCCTTAACTCCCATTAAAGACCTTTTTTGGGGGAATGTGGGAGGCTGTTTAGGAGAAACATCAGCCATTGCTTTGCTGGTGGGAGCTTTATTCCTTCTTTCCCGGAAGGTCATTGACTGGAAGATTCCGGTTGGAATCATCGGCGCCCTAGTTGTTTTTACCGGTATATTCTGGCTGGCAAGTCCAGAGAATTATGCCTCTCCCTTGTTTCATATTCTGGCAGGAGGCTTTCTCATCGGGGCCTTTTTCATGGCCACTGATATGGTCACCTCTCCGATCACTTCACTCGGATCCTGGATCTATGCTGTGGGGATAGGTTTTCTCATAGGACTTATAAGACTTTTTGGCGGCTTCCCTGAAGGAGTCATGTTTTCAATTCTTTTTATGAATACTTTTGTTCCTTTGATAAACCGATACACTCGACCTCGTATTCTGGGAAAAGGGAGGGGGCAATGAGCCTTTCCGCCAGGATGATTGTGGTTCTCACTGTGGTGGGACTGATCTCTGGAAGCCTGCTCGCTGTGGTGGGTCTTTTAACCAAAGAACGAATTGAGATGAACCGACAGCAAGAAATCCAAACCGCTATCAATGAGGTCATCCCCTCCACAAAAACAAGTCATAAAATCTATGAAGATGAGACCCTGACTGTCTATGAAAGCTTGGATGAAAATAAAAATAATGTGGGATTTGCTGTCTATACCTCAGGCACTGGATTTCAGGACATCATCACATTAATGTATGGAGTTGATCCCTCTGTTTCAAAAATAAAGAATCTAACTATTTTAGATCAAAAAGAAACTCCTGGTTTAGGAGCCAAAATCACAGATGAAAAATCCTTTCTCCGATTCTGGGAAGGGAGAAACTGTGAAAAGCCGCTGTCTCTACGCAAGCCGGCTGTGGATTCTCCGGAGAAACTGGATCCCTCAGAAGTCAATGCCATAACCGGAGCCACCATCTCTTCTGAAAAAGTGCTTGAAATCGTCAATCTCTCTCTCCAAAGATTGAAACAAATAAAGCAAGGAGGCAAACTCTCAAGCGAGGAAAAAAATGCCACCTAAAAAAAGCATAGGAGCCGAGTATCTCAAGGGCCTTTGGGATGAAAACCCGGTCTTCAGACAACTTCTTGGAATGTGTCCTACCCTGGCTGTGACCAATGCGGTCATTAACGGGATTGCTATGGGCCTTGCCACAGCATTCGTTTTGATTCTAAGCTCCTTGGTTGTTTCCTCCATAAAAAAATTGATCCCGAATCAAGTGAGGATTGCTACTTTTATCGTTATCATTGCCTCATTTGTCACCATTGCCGATCGATTTTTAGCGGCTTTTTTTCCCCCTATATCCAAGGCTCTGGGTCCCTATGTGCCTCTGATTGTGGTCAACTGCATTATTCTGGGACGGCAGGAGGCTTTTTCATCAAAAAACTCTGTGGGGCGTTCTCTCATCGATGCCTTTGGCATGAGCACAGGCTTTATTCTGGCTTTGCTTATCCTGAGCTCCATAAGAGAAATTCTGGGCTCGGGAACTTTTCTGGGTTTTCAGGTGATGGGCTCTTGGTTTAAGCCGTGGGTGATCATGGTCCTTCCTGCAGGAGCCTTTATCACATTAGGGGTCCTTTTAGGAATCGCTATATTGATTGAATCTAAGACCAAGACAAGGAGCACATGATGGATATTTTGACGGTCTTTGTTGCTGCCATCCTGGTCAATAACTTTGTTCTCTACTATTTTTTGGGTATTTGTCCTTTCTTAGGGGTCAGTAAAAAAATAGACTCCGCCTTTTCCATGGGAATGGCTGTGACTTTTGTCATGACTCTGACCGCTGTGGCTTCCTGGATGATCAACCACTGGATCCTTATTCCTTTTGGACTCGACTATCTCCAAATTGTCTCTTTTATCCTGGTCATTGCTTCCTTGGTCCAACTTGTCGAAATGTTTATCCGAAAGATGAGCCCTCCCCTCTATCAAGCCCTTGGTATTTATCTGCCCTTGATAACCACCAACTGCGCCATTATGGGTTTAGCGCTTTTGGCTGCGTTAAAAAATTATAATTTTATTAAAACCGTTGTCTTTGGAGTGGGCTCCGGCTTAGGATTCACTCTAGCCATTGTATTGATGGCTGGCATTAGAGAACAGTTAGACCTTGCCGATGTGCCAAAGCCTCTCAAAGGAGCGGGCATCGCTTTGATTGTGGCAGGAATAATGGCCCTTGCTTTTTCGGGATTTTCAGGGATGATCAAATGATGGATGTTCTCATACCAATTCTTACCATGGGCGTTTTGGCTTTATTGTTCTCTATCGGCCTCTCTTTTGCCTATCAGAAACTCAAAGTCATAGAAGACCCAAAAGTGGAAAAAATAAACGAAATTTTGCCCCAGGCAAACTGTGGTGCCTGCGGATATTCTGGATGCCGGGCTTTTGCAGAAGCGGTTGCCAATGAAAAAGCAGAAATAACCGGATGTCCAGTGGGAGGAGAAGAGGTCTC
The DNA here is from genome assembly GCA_041686095.1 of Candidatus Aminicenantota bacterium. Taxonomy (GTDB): domain Bacteria; phylum Acidobacteriota; class Aminicenantia; order Aminicenantales; family Aminicenantaceae; genus WJMT01. The sequence continues at coordinate 3,571 of JAWLEN010000043.1, read as the reverse complement.
CCAAAAAATCGCCGAAATAATGGGAACAGAAGCAGAAACAAAAGAAAAAAAAGTAGCCAGGCTTCACTGCCGGGGAAGCAAAGAAACAGCCAAAAACAAGGGAAATTATCTGGGAATCACAACCTGTTACGCCGCGCATATTATCGGAGGGAATAAACAGTGTGTGTATGGATGTCTGGGTTACGGAGACTGTGAAAAGGCCTGCCCCTTTGATGCCATAAAAATGGGAGAAGAAGGGCTTCCTATAGTGGATGAAGAAAGATGCACGGCCTGCGGACAATGTGTGGAAGCCTGTCCCCGCAATCTATTTGAACTTCACCCGATCTCACAAAATATCATGGTGTTCTGCCGCTCACGGGACAGTGCGGCAACAGCAAAAAAAGCCTGTAAGAATGCCTGCATTGCCTGCGGCATTTGTGTGAGAGCTTGTCCGGAAGCTATTGCGCTGGAGGATAATCTCGCTGTCATCAAAGACTACAAAAAAATTGATCCTGAAAAAATTCCAGCCATAGAAAAATGTCCCACTGATGCCATTGGCCGAATCAAAAAAGAAGAAAATCATGAAGGATAAAGGAAAAATAATTTCTTTAAAAGGTTCTTTAGCCCAGGTAGAGCTTAACTGTGCATCAGGATGTCAAAAATGCGCTGCCCGCCATATCTGTTTGAATAAAGAGCAGGAGAAAGGACTGATCAATGTGTTGAATCCCATAAAAGCAGGCCCCGGAGATGAAGTGACCATCCATATTCCCGATGACAAGTACAGCCAAACTCTCATCATTCTGTTCAGTTTTATGCTCATGGCTGCTTTAGGCGGGATGTTTGTGGGCTCTTTTTTTGCCGGCCTCCTGTCTCTTTCCTCATCCACAGGGGCTATAGCTGGCTTTTTTCTGGGATTATCAATCACTGGAATCCTGCTTTTTTTTCGATTCAGAAAAAACAGAATAAATCTTTATCCTGAAATTATAAATATAATAAAAAAAGGAGATCACCATGAATAGACGCCATTTCATTCAAACTCTAGTCACTGTTCCCTTGCTCAGTAAATTTATCCTCGGATCCAAAAATACAGCCAATTCTACAGAACTGCATCTTATTTCTGACCATCCCCATCAAATCCTTCCCCGTATACTGGAAGAGTTAAAAAATCACAGCATAAATGATGGAAACAAGTTCTGTTTGTTGAACTCTGCTCCTTTTGAAAAGCAAATAATCCAAGAACTCAAGAAAAAAGGATGGGCCTTTTCTCCTTCCCAAGATAAAGCTGATCTTTCCCTTTCCTTCAGGGTTCTTCAACACAAAATACAGCCCTCTTTCACTTTGACCAAAAACGGAAACATATGGGATATCCGGTCCAAAAGACTATTTTCACTTTGGAAAACAATAAACAAAAAGAACAATCTGTCTTCGAGTCTGACTATTGCCTCTTTCAGAGGATCAGCACATAGATTTATGGGGAAATCTATTTCTGTTTTTAGTCAGGGAAAAAAAATTGACTCCTTTCCCCTTAATAAGAACAGCTGCAAATCCTATAAAGCCAAACAGGGCCGCATAATGGTTTCGGTAAATAATGGAAAAGTATGGGTCACTGAGTCATCATGCCGACATAAAATTTGCTGCCTGACTCCTCCAATATCCTTTGCGGGAGAGCGCATCATCTGCGCTCCCAATCGCTTTCTTGTTGAAATTGATAGGACCAGCCTTATTGATACTTCCATAGGCTGAGACCATTATTTAAAAAATTATTTTTAATGAATAGTGAATCGCTTTTTGTCGGAATCGATATCTCGACTCAAGGATGTAAGCTGTTAATCCTAGATACAGAAAAAGAAAAGGTGGTCTATGTCGACTCCCTAAACTATGACCAAGATCTCCCTCATTACCACACTCAAGAAGGGACTTTAACAGATTTAAAAGAGGGATGTTCAGAATCCGATCCTCATATGTGGGTCGAGGCCATAGAAGTCCTCTTTGAGAAGCTTAAAAAATCAAAAATCCATCAAGAAAAAATTCAATGTATTTCGGTTTCCGGTCAGCAGCACGGATTGGTTTCTCTGGATCCTCAGGGAAATTTAACCCGTAAAACAAGTAAGCTCTGGAATGATTTTTCAACCATCGAAGAATGCAAGCTTCTCACTCATGCGGTGGGCGGTAAGAACGCCATGATCAAAGAAGTGGGAAACAGCCAAAAAACAGGTTACACAGCTCCAAAAATCCTGCATATGCTGAGACATGAGCCGGAAATTTTTAAAAGGACTCACACTTTTCTGGTGGTTCATAATTACATCAACTGGGTTCTCACTGGTGGAATTAAAGTCATGGAACCCGGGGACACATCAGGGACTGCTCTGTGGAATCCCAAAACAAAGAAATGGTCCAAAAAAGTGATTAATGCCATCGATCCATCCCTGAAAAAAAAGCTTCCTCCGGTCAAGTCGTCGGTCCGCACCATCGGAGTGATTTCATCTTCTCTGGTGAAAAAGTTCGGTTTTTCTCCAAAGTGCAAAATCGATGCCGGCTCCGGAGATAACATGTATGGAGCTGTGGGCACCGGAAACATCGATCCCGGGATACTATCCATAAGCCTGGGCACCAGCGGAACCGCTTTCACTATTCTTAAAGATCCCTATATTGATCCCTCCGGAGAAATTGCCTGCTACTGCGACAGCACAGGAAATTATCTCCCTCTGCTGTGTGTTTCAAACCTGTCCAATGGATACAACCGTCTCATCAAAAAATACAAAATCTCCCATGAAGAATTCACTCAAATCATCCGTCAAACAAAACCAGGAAATCGAGGCCGGATATTAATCCCCTGGTATATGGGCGAGAGAACCCCGGATCTCCCTTTAGCCTCTCCCCTTTATTTTGGATTCAAGCTGAATGATTTCAATAAAAACACTTTGTGCCGGGCGGTCCTGGAAGGTCACATCCTCAACCTTTATCAAGGATTCAAGCGCATGCCGGTCAAAACAAAAGAAATCCGGCTTACAGGGGGACTTTCCCAATCTGATGCCTGGAGACAGGCCATTGCTGATATCTTTGAAGCAGAAACCATCCCTGTGCTGGGAGAAGGAGCCGCCTTAGGTGCGGCCATTCATGCATCCTGGGTTTGGGGGATAGAAGAGGGAATGAACCGAACTCTGGAAGATTTGACCTCTACCTTTGTGAAGTTGGACCTTCAAGCTAAAAAAAAGCCCAATCCCAAGGCTATCCCTGTATACCGGCTTCAGAAACGTCTTTTTCAGGCATTGGTTCAGCGCATCCGGGGAAAAAAAGGAGAAGATCCTTTCGAGCTCCAGCATCAGCTCAAATCCAAATCTATTTAACCTATCTATTAACGAACCAATATTACTTTACCTGGATTATTCACGAGTCAAAATTGTAAGCTTAATGAAATTCAGGTATGGCTGAAGCGACATTGAAGATTTAGCCTTCTGAGTGCTGTGTTTGAGGGAACTCAGCGAAGCTGAGCTGGGAGCATGTTTGACCCACGGACGGGGGGAGTTGCGCAGCAGCCGAGAACACAGTACGAAGAATGGCGTTAAAAATCTGAACGGAGCACAAGCCATAT
>JAWLEN010000003.1:44895-64298 GCA_041686095.1 Candidatus Aminicenantota bacterium | reverse complement strand
GGATTAGGAATCCATCGCTCTATCCTGCTGAGCTACAGGCGTATGCTGTGCTTGTAAAATACCTACCATTTATATCCAAAAAACAAATGCTGGTCAAGACAGGTGTGTTGGATTTTGACTCCATTCCCCCTTGTTCTGCAGTTTGATCAGTTTTTCTTTCAGCAGACCATGCCTCTGTACGGGTTTGCTGTTTTTTATGGCGATGTACAAGGCTTTATAAGAGCCAATGATGCAGCTCAATTTTTTAGCCCGGGTCAGGGCCGTGTAAAACAGATTTCTCTGAAGCATGATGTAATGCTGGGTGAGCAGAGGCATGACCACGGCCAGATATTCGCTTCCCTGCGATTTGTGGACAGATATGGCGTAAGCATTCACGATCTCATTGATCTCGTCTCTGGAATAAAGCACTTCTTTTCCATCAAAATCAACCAGCACGCTGTATGTTTTTTTATCGATATCCTTAACCCTTCCTATGTCTCCATTAAAGACCTCTTTATCATAATTATTCCGTATCTGCATGACTTTATCCCAAATTCTTATCTCCCGCTTTCCGAACTTGAGTCCTTCACTCCCCGGGTTCAGCAGTTTTTGCAGCTCTTGATTCAAATTGTCCACTCCCACTACTCCTCTGTACATAGGGCTTATCACCTGAATCTGGGTGGAAAGAGGGGGAAGACCCAACTTATCAGGAATGTTGCGCGCGCACATGTTCATGATTAATTGAAAAACTTTTTGTTCATCTTTATTGTAAATAAAATAAAAATCTGAATCCTCATCCCCTTTTTTGGGCTTGATTATTGATTTTCCCTGGTTTATTCGATGAGCATTGCGGACGATCAGACTGTGTTTTTCTTGTCTGAATATTTTGTTCAATACAATCACTTCAACAGTTCCAGAATCTATAATGTCTTTGAGCAGAGTTCCAGGACCTACGGAAGGGAGCTGATCTTTATCCCCCACTAAAATAAGACGCATGTGATTGGGAACTGCCTTGAGAAGGTGATACATCAAAGGCAGATCAACCATGGAAAATTCATCGATAAGCAGTACATCTCCCTCAAGAGGATTGTTTTCATTTCTTCTGAATTTCCCTGTTTTTGAAATATATTCTAAAGTCCTATGGATCGTCTTGGCATGTTTGCCTGTGGATTCTGAAAGCCTTTTAGCTGCTCTTCCCGTGGGGGCTGCGAGTATTATCTTTTTTTCCCATATATTGAAAATTCTGACAATGGCTCTCACAATGGTGGTTTTTCCTGTTCCGGGTCCGCCTGTTATAACCAAAATTTTCTTAAAGAGGCTTTCTTTAATAGCTCTTTTTTGTTCATAGGTAAATTTAAAACGGGAATTCACTTCTATTTTGTTTATTGCTTTTTCAAGATCAAAAGAAGGTCTTGAAACAGGATAAGTGACAAGACCATGAAGGGAACGGACGATTTCCTCTTCAGCCTCATGGAAAAAAGGAAGATAAACAGCTAAATCCTGATCAAGCTTTTCAATAATCACTGATTTTTGCTTTTCAAGAGAGTTCAGAGCATGCAAAAAATCATTTTTTTCAATTTCTAAATCCTTACAGCAGGCATTCAATAGCTCTGACTTTAAGGCAAACACATGACCGTTTTCAGTGCATTTTTCTAAAAGATAATGTATGTATGCTTTGATTCTTTCTGGAGAATCTGCACCCATGCCTAATTTCAAAGCCATGCTGTCAGCGGTTTTAAAACCTATCCCCCAGATATCATAGCTCACTTGATAAGGATTGGTTTTGATAATATGAAAAGCTCTTTTTCCGTACTGCTTATACAGCTTTGCCGCCATGGTGGTGGAAATATTGTGTTCCTGCAGAAATATGATCAGCTCTCTTATATCTTCATGCGCTACCCAAGATTCTTTTATCTCTTTGAGTTTTTTATGGGCAATCCCTTCCACCTCCATAAGTTTATCCGGATCATCAGAAAGAATCTCCATTGTTTTCTCCCCAAAACGCTGGATAATTCTTTGTGCAAGCACAGGGCCCACGCCGGCAATCATCCCCGAGGATAAAAATTTTTCCACACCTTTAACAGATGAAGGAAGCACAGGAATATAATTATCCACATGAAACTGCTTACCAAACCGCGGATTGATCTCCCATTTGCCATTGATTTTAAGCATTTCTCCGGGAGAAAGGGGCGGGAAATGACCCACTACGGTTATGGTTTCTCCATCTTCCAGAGAAAACCGGCACACTGTGTAGCCATTCTCAGGACTGTAGTACACTATGGAATCAATCGAGCCCGTTAGATAATCCATGTTGAGATTAAATCATGATGTTTGAAAAGGGATTTCTGGTAATTGAGTTATTCCTCTCTTTTTACGGTTAACATCACAGGATCCCCAGGTTTTGACTTTGTTTCAGCCGCGGCAGAGCCTTCCCTTTTGGCGACTTCAATATATCCCTGTCCGCTTAAAATTGATAAAAGCTGACCTTTTTCAACTGATTGATAACTTTCTCTGACAGGGATTTCTTTTTCCTGTATAGAAAGGATAAATTTTCTTTTATCAGCATCCTGCGCTAAGTCGAGATATTCCTTTTCGGAAATATTGGTGATAAGATTTCCAAATCCATCTTGATATAGGATTCTTCCCCAAACTTTATTTCCTTCCCTTTCCGGCCTCTCAATAGAAATTTTATTATAATCATTGATGACCGGACCAAAGTTATCCAAATTAACTTCTTTTGCCACCCAGGCAGCAATAGGAGACATTTTATCTCTTCCTTCAAAAGTCCTGCCTTTTTCCTTAAGAAAATAATGGTCAGAAGTAACTTCCCTGACTGTCAATGTTTCATTTTCATCCATAACCCAGCTTAAAACACCATTATCAGGGGCAATGAAATAATAATCAGGGGATTCAGCAATGATGATTCTTCTGGATGTCCCTACGCCGGGATCCACCACCACTATAAATATAGTCCCAGAAGGAAAATGCTTGTAACTGACTTTGAGTATAAAAGCGCCTGCTGATATATCAAAGTGAGGCACTTTGTTGGTTATATCAATGATTTTTGCATCAGGATTTATACTGGAAATAACCCCTTTCATAGAGGCTGTAAAAAAATCCTGATCGCCGAAATCAGTGATAATGGCAATAATCGGTTGATCCATCGCATATATATTATTGAATTCTGTTTCCATGGTCAATAAAAAAAACAATGAAGGTGCAGGCTGATTTTATGAATAACTAAGATAATTGACGAGGGACATAAATAATGCTAATTTGTTTTTGTATGAAATTCCTTAAAGTACTCATAAACTCTCTTATCAGCGGCCTCTTTTTTTCCACCCTTCTAGCACTTTTAACATACAACTTAAACACAGATATGCCTTTTAAGATCTCTTCCTTTCTTCTTTTTACCTTGTTTCTCTGTGCTGTGTACGGAACAGTAACAGCTTTAGCTTGTTTTGTTTTCTTTTTCATCACTCAATTTTTCTCAGGGTCAAAAATAAATATTTACTTTGTTTCTCCCTCTTTCCTTTATATCAGTTCCCTTATCCTTGTTTTTGTTTTTCTCATTTTATCCAGAGCTAACTATAAGCTCTTTAGCAGCCTTTTAAGTCCTGAAATATCCAAACTCACTCAAAACCAGATGATAAGTCTTTTGTTTGCTTTCATCATAGGGATCGTTTCTTTTTTATTTATCCTTATTTACAAAAAAAAATATATTTTCCTTGCAGCCTATTTCTGTTTACTGTTACTGAGTACAGGATACTCTTTTTATTTGAGAACTTGCTATCCTCAGCCAGAAAAAGCAAGAAAAATTGCTGAGCTGGATGCAAAGTCTTTAGATAAAAAAATAACCATCATAGGCATGGAGGGACTGACTTTTGACTTCATCATACCCCTTATTAGTGAACAAAAACTTCCTAATTTTTCATGGCTGATGGAAGAGGGAAGCTGGGGAAAGCTCGAAAATTTCACTCCCACTGAACTCATTATTTTAAACAGATCCTTTAATACAGGAAAATTTCCTTATAAACATGGACAGGTAACCCGAGAAAAATGCATTCTTCTTCCTTTAAATATGGAAATATTAGTTATACCTCGCTTCATCCTTTTTAAACAAATGGAAAGAATTAAATTAATCGAGTGTCTTTTCCATGAAGCTCCAAAAAAGACTAAGGATATATGGGAGATTCTTAAAAATAACAACACTCCCTATTTAAAAAAAGACAAAGACTATCTTAACTCTGATATAAACAAATTATCATCCAACACAAAAAGTCTGTTAAACCGTTTTTTTGAAGACATAGACTTTGAATCCGATGAAATTCTACTGACTGCAAAAAATGCCCTTGCTTCTGATGCAGAATTCTTAGAATCTGTGGAGCAAGAAGCTGAAAAGGCAGAGCCTGATATCGTTTACATTTTGCTCAGAGGGATCAATTTAGTGGAAAAATATTTTTATAAGTACAGTTTTCCTGAATTGTTTGAAGAGGTCAGTCAAGAAGAAATAAATAAATATGGCTCCATTATGGAGAGATATTATCAATTCTATGATGAAGTTATTGGGAAGTATCTTGCAGCCAAGAAAGACAATGAGCTTCTGGTGGTTTATTCTCCTTATGGGATAGACTATCTTCCTGTTTGGAAAAGAATGGTGGAATTAGTGCTGGGAAATCCTAAAATATCAGCTTATCACGAAAATGCACCCAAAGGAGTTGTGTTTTTTTATGGAAAAGGCATCTCTCCTGGGAAGAATATTGAAGACGTGAAAATCATAGACATGACCCCTACCTTCCTCCATTATCTAGGCCTCCCATTGGGAAAAGACATGGATGGCATTGTCAATAGTTCTATTTTCAAATCCAGCTTTAATATAGAGAATCCAGTTTTATACATATCATCCTATGAAGAAGTGGACATCAAGAATCCCCACTAACCATAAAACTTGATCCTGGTTATTCACGAGTCAAGATTATGGCAGATGCGAGGCATGAAACATGAAGACGTGGTCTTTCACTGAATAAAAGTGAATTGTGAATGGTTAATTGAAAATTGCAGATAGATTGGAAATGGACCTAAAAAGCAGTTTGGAAACTAAGCTTAATGAAATTTGGGTATTGCTGAAGCGACATTAAAGATTTAGCCTTCCGAGGGCTGTGTTTGAGGGGACTCGGCGAAGCCGAGCTTCGAGCATGTCTGACCCACGAACGGGGGGAGTTGCGCAGAAGCCTAAAACACAGTGTGAGGAATGGCGTTAAAAATCTTTAGCGAGCACAAGTAATGCCCAAATTTCACTATATTTTATGAATGACCAGGATTAATGGATGATCTTGAACATGCGGTTCCATCTTGCCAGGGGGATAAACTTAATCAATCTTTTAAGTCTTTCTTTAAGGCTTGTTTTTAAATAAGCATCCCTTTCCGCTTTATAAGAAAAATAAATCATCCAGGGTTTTCCCTTGATGTATTGTAAAGGAAGGGTTCCCCAATAACGGCTGTCCATGCTGTTATCTCTATTGTCACCAAGGACAAAACATTGGCCTGGAGGCACGGTTATGGGGCCAAAATTATCTCTTATGTAATCATCATAATGATAAGAATTGCTCTCTGTATAAACCTGAGAGTCATTATGGATCTTATAATCTTCAATGATCGGACTTCCATTAATGAAAACCTGTTTGTCCCTTATTTTTACTTCATCTCCTTCCAGGGCTATCAATCTCTTCACAAAATCCTTGGAAAGCTGTTTGGGGTATTTGAATACAACGATATCCCCTCTCTCCAATTCTTTGTTAGGAAGAAGCCAATCTTCAAGAGGGAACAAAGGCTTTTCATAAGCAAACTTATTCACCAGCAGAAAATCGCCCACTAAGAGTGTATCTTCCATTGAGCCTGTAGGAATCTGAAAAGCCTGCACCACAAAAGTCATGACAAAGAACACAAAAAGCGCTGTTTCAACAATAAGTTCAAAATACTCTCTAAATGTTCCTCTTCTCTTTTCTTTTTTCTCTTTCTTTTTTTGTTTTTTCATTGGGGATAAGTTTGATAATATAACTCAAAATTCTCAATTCATCAAGTACCCGCGAATAATTAAGATGGAATTGTGGTTATTCACGAGCCAAGCTTGCGGGTTTAATAAAATTTAGGTGTGGCGGAAGTAAATCACATCCCCGTCCTGGACCAGGTATTCTTTTCCTTCTAATCTTAGGTCTCCGCTTTTCCTGGCTTCTTGAAATGAACCGTGATTGAGCAATTTTTCCCAGGAGATGACCTCAGCTCGAATAAAACCTTTTTCTATATCTGAATGGATTTTTCCCGCCGCAGTAAGCGCTTCTGAATTCTTTTTTATAGTCCATGCCTTAACTTCTTCCTTGCCTACTGTAAAAAAAGTTATGACATTCAACAGTTCATAAGAGGCTCTTAGAAATCTAGAAACACTGAGTTCTTTAAGCCCATATTCATTCATGAACATTTCTCTATCTTCGCCTTCAAGCTCAAGGATCTCGGTTTCAATTTTTCCACAGAAGGCCAGGACACCTGTGTTTTTCTTATCAGGTGAGTATATCTTTTCTGGTGTTTCTATGAGTGAAATTTCATTTTCATCTAAATTAATCATGTGGAGAAGAGGTTTCTGACTTAAAAAAGCAAAATTTCTTATCAGTTTATCTTCGGCTGGTTTCAGGCTTAAATGTCTGATGGGAATCCCTTTTTCCAAATTTTGTTTGATGGATTCCAGAATTTCCTTTTCCCTCTCTCCTTCTGAAGATTTGGCTCTTTTAAGCTCTTGTTCAAGCTTTTCTAACCGGTTTTCAACAGAAATCAGATCAGCAAGTATGATTTCCTCTTCAATTGATTTTATATCAGCCAAAGCATCAATTTTCTCTCCATGATGAGGAACTTGAATATTTTTAAAATTTCTCACCACATGGGTCAGACCATCAGCTTTCCTTAAATAATCCAGATAGGATTCGTTCTTTATTTCTCCATAAGAAACCCCAGCTAAATCAATATAATCGATCTGAGCGGAAATTTTCTCTTTTTCAAGATAGAGCTGACTCAAATCATCCAGTCTTTTATCCGGAACCGGACAAGTCCGAGCATTGGGCTCATTTTTACTTGGGTCATAACTTTTGACTTCGATTTTAGCCCCTGTCAAAAGGTTGAACAGAGTGGTCTTTCCTGTTTTGGGATAACCAAATAATGTGAAATTCATAGCTTATACCTTATTATATTATATAACCTAAACTATTCATAAAAGAATGGCGATGATTATTTTTTTCTTCCTGGTGACCGAGATCGATATTAGTCCCTTGAAATTTGGGTGTTGCTGAAGCGACATTAAAGATTTAGCCTTCGGATGAGGCTTTTCGAGGGAACCCGGCGAAGCCGGGCGCTGAGTATGTCTGACCCACGGACGGGGGGAGTTACGGAAGCGCCGAGAAAAACGAAGGAGAATGGCGTTAAAAATCTTTAGCGAGCACAAGCAATACCCAAATTTCACTATATTTTATGAATAACTAAGATTTTTGGTATAATAATTCAACTATGCCCAAAACATTCCAAGTCCTCACCAAAGACAAAAACTCTTCAGCCCGACTGGGCCTTATTCACACTCCGCATGGAAACATAGAAACTCCTGCTTTTGCTCCGGTTGGAAGCCAGGGAACTATCAAAGCCCTTCCCCATTCCATAGTCAAAGAACTCGGAGCTCAGCTAATACTGGTCAACGCCTACCATCTCTTCCTCAGGCCCGGAATCAAAATTATAAAAAAAATGGGGGGGATTCATTCTTTTATCTCATGGGATAAACCCATTCTGTCAGACAGCGGAGGTTTTCAAATATACAGCCTATCTCCTCTGGTGAAAACAAAGAAAGACGGAGTCCAATTTTCCTCCCATTTAGACGGCACTCAAATATTCGTCACTCCTAAAGACATCATCGATATACAATTAGCTTTAGGGACAGATATCATGATGCCTTTAGATTACTTTGTTTCCTATCCCTATAAAAAACAAGAACTGGCTGACGCGGTGGATCTCACGTCAAAATGGGCCGGTCTATCCAGAGAACATTTCCTGAATCAAAACACATCCCAACAGCTCTGGGGAATAACACAGGGAAGTATTGAATGGGAACTCAGAGAAAAAAGCATCCAGGAACTCACGAAAATCAATTTTGACGGTTATGCTTTGGGAGGACTTGGGATTGGTGAGCCCAAAACTCAATTTTTTGATACCGTTAAAAAATCAACTTCCATACTCCCGCAAGACAAACCAAGGTATTTGATGGGGATTGGTTATATTGAGGATATCATAAAAGCAGTGGAGCTGGGTGTTGATTTTTTCGACTGTGTGCTCCCCACTCGAAATGCCCGAAACGGAACCTTATTCACCAGTCAGGGAAAATTAGTCATAAAAAATAAAAAATATGAAAAAGACCCCCGGCCTTTAGATGAACAATGCTCGTGTTATACCTGCCAAAATTTTTCCAGATCTTACCTCCGCCACCTTTACGAACGAAATGAAATAAGTTCATCTATACTCAATACCATCCATAACCTTTATTTTTACCTTGACATCTTTAAAAAAATTAGGCAAGCTATTCAAACAAATTCGCTTAAAAGACTTAAAGAGAGAATAACTACGAAAGAGGAATTTTGATGTTTTTATCTAGCTTATTGACTTTTTCTGGTCAGGAACAACCTGCATCCCCGGGCGGAGGAAGTTTCATCACCGCCCTCATCCCGTTTATTCTTGTTTTTGTCATCTTTTATCTCCTGATTATTCTTCCTTCAAGAAGAAAACAAAAAAAGCACCAGGAGATGGTGGAAGAATTAAAGCCCGGAGATAAAATCATAACTACTGGCGGAATACACGGAACGGTTATGGGAGTACAGCAGGACAAAATTGAACTCAAGATCTCAACAAATGTGAAGATCGACATATCAAAGAATGCAGTGGCGGTCATTCAAAGCAAGCAGTCAAATAAAAAATAGCGGCCTCTCCTGACTTTAAAAATCATAAATACTATTTAAGAAATAAAAATGAAAAGAAAATTACGCTGGAAAGTCATTCTGGTTATCGGTGTAGTCGCTCTGGCTATATACCTAGCCACTCCTCCGGCTGAAAAGATCAATCTGGGCCTTGATTTAAGGGGAGGAATGCACCTGCAACTCCGGGTAGTCACTGATGACTCGGTCAGGGCTGAAACCGATCAAGAAATATCCAGGCTCAGACAAACTCTTGAAAAAGAAAATATCACCTATGAATCTTTGGTGAAAACACAAGATAAAGTGGGAGAATTCACCATTCAGGAAATTGATCCAGAAAAACAAGGCCAGGTCAGAGAAATACTGGACGAAGAATTCAAGCAGTGGAGCTATCGAGTCCTAGGGAACAGTCTTAATGTGACCATGAATCCAGGTGTGGCCACTTACCTCAGAGACCAAGCTGTTCGGCAGTCTTTGGAAACCATAGGAAACCGAGTGGATGAGCTGGGACTCACAGAACCCACTATCCAGCGCCAGGGTCTTACAGGAGAGAGAATCATTGTGGAACTCCCCGGTGTTGAAGACCCGGAAAGAGTCTTAAAAATCCTAAAGACCACCGCTCAACTGGAATTCAGACTGGTCAAAGGAGGCCCTGCTCCGGATAGAGAAACTCTTTTAGAGGAGTATGGCGGAGAAGTTCCTGCCAGCATGGAAGTCCTGAGAGGAGATCTCGAGCGGACCCAGGGAGAATATTATCTGGTGAGCGATATCGCAGAAGTCGTAGGAAAAGACCTCAGAAATGCCCGGCGGTCTACAGACGAATGGAATAATCCAGCCGTCTCTTTTACTCTGAATCCAGACGGGGCCAAAAGATTTGCCAAATTAACCGAAGAAAATATAGGAAAACCCTTGAGCATTGTGCTGGACAATAAAATACAGCAGGTAGCCACTATTGAAAGCCGGATCGCAGGTTCAGGAATCATCCACGGCAGATACACGGCTGAAGAAGCCGAGGACATTGCTTTGGTATTGAGAGCCGGAGCGCTTCCGGCCAGTATAGAGATATTGGAAAACAGAACCATAGGGCCTTCTTTGGGAGCTGATTCCATAAGAAAAGGTCTTCGTTCCATTATCATGGCTTTGATTTTGATCATGGTCTTTATGGTGTTCTACTACCGGATGTCCGGATTGAACGCTGTGGTGGCCCTCATTCTCAATATCATTATCATCATGGGAGTTCTGGCTTATTTCAAAGCCAATCTCACACTTCCCGGTATGGCAGGCATCATCCTCACAGTAGGTATGGCGGTGGATGCCAATGTACTGGTGTTTGAAAGAATCAGAGAGGAACTTTCACAGGGCAAAAGTGTGCTGAGCTCCATTGCTTCGGGTTTTTCCAGGGCTTTTCGCACCATTCTGGATGCCAATATCACCACTGTTATCGCCGCGATTTTCCTTTTCCAATTCGGCACGGGTCCGATCAAAGGATTTGCCATCACTCTGATCATTGGAATCACAGCCAGCATGTTTACAGCGGTTTTTGTGTCACGGCTTATCTTTGATCTAACTGTGGGGAGAAAGAAAAAGAAAAAGGACCTGAGTATATAAAGATGCAGTTATTAAAAAATCCCAAATTCAATTTTATGAAGTACAAGTACATAGCCTTAGGAATCTCAGGGATAATCATACTCTCAGGCATCATCAATATGACTGTAGGCAAGGGGATCAACTATGGGATTGATTTTGCCGGAGGAACCTTGATTCGAGTCATCTTTAAAAATCAAGTCCCTATCGGAGAGGTGAGAAATACCCTTCAATCAGCTGGTATTGAAAATCCCATCATCCAAAAAATGGGTGAAACAGGAAGGGAATTTATTATCCGGACCCTGCAGGAAGCAGCTGAGGAACAAGGTATCCAGGATGAGGAAGCCCATGAAATCGTAGCCCAGATAGTGGTGGATTCTCTGAGAACAAAAGAAGAATTGAAAGCCATAGAACAGGGGGTTCCTGATTTAAACAATGTGAATGAAGAACATCTCACTGAAATCCTTGAATCCCAATATCCTGAAAAAGCCCCTGAGATGGCCCAAAAAATCATCAACCTCAAAAAATCGAGTGAATTAAAAGGAATCATACAGGAATATTCCCAACTAGAGGTTTTGGATGAGGTCAATTCTGAAGTCATCGATTATCTAAAACAAAAAACATTCCTGAGCAATGTGGCTGTCTTGAGCCGTGAAACGATCAGCCCCCAAGTCGGACATGACCTGAGTCGCAAAGCCACTCAGGCCACCATCTGGGCTTTGATCGGGATGCTCATCTATATCGGGATCCGTTTTAAATACGCTTATGGTGTTGCCGCTATCATCACACTGGCTCATGATGTTCTGATCACCATGGGAATTTTTTCTTTAACCAACCGAGAACTCAATCTCCCTGTGATTGCCGCTATTCTGACCATTGTGGGATATTCATTGAACGACACCATTGTTATCTTTGACAGAGTCAGGGATAACATCAAGCTCCTTAGAAAGCTTGATTTCGGCAGTCTTTTAAACACCAGCATCAATCAAACCCTCAGCCGAACCATTGTCACTTCAGGAACTACTTTTCTTACTGTAACGGCTCTCTTTTTATTTGGAGGGCAAGTGATCAATGACTTTGCATTTACCATGATGATCGGAGTCATCATTGGTACATATTCTTCGATTTATCTATCTTGTTCCATGATATTTTTCTGGAAAATTATATTTAAACCAAAAAAAGGTATGGGTAAATGATATTTTTGACTTGTAAAAAGTCTTTTTTTTATTTATACTTTTATGGATTTTTTTGGTATTATATTATTGATAAAAATATTTAAAAGAGGTAAATAATGGCAGAAAAAGAAAAGCAGAAAAAATCTGAAGAATCAACGGGTATATTCAGAGACTCTTTCTTCAAAGCTGAGAAAGGCGGTGTACGTAAAGCCATAGCTTTTCCCATTGCTTTTTTCCTTCACGCCTCTCTTATTCTAGCTGCTCTTGTCCTTCCCCTTCTGAATCCTAGCCAACTCCCTCAAGTCGAAGTCTACAGTGCTTTTCTAGCTCCTCCTCCTCCTCCTCCACCCCCTCCTCCCCCTCCAGCTAAAAAACGTTCCAGCAGCAAATCAACCACTAAAATCAAGCCTGTTAAGGCTCAGACTAATATCGAGCCAGGTCAATTAGTTGCTCCAGTCGACATCCCGGACGAAATTGCAGAAGAAGAACTCACTGACTTTGGTATTGAAGGCGGAGTCGAAGGTGGAGTCGAAGGTGGAGTCGAAGGCGGCGTTCTGGGCGGTGTTGTCGGTGGCGTATTAGGTGGTGTGGTTGGAGAAGTTGAAGCTCCTGTCAGAGTCGGAGGCCAGATCAAAAAACCAAAGCTCATTCGCCGTGTCCCCCCTGAATATCCCGAAATAGCCATTCAGGCTAAAGTAGAAGGGATTGTTATACTCGAAGCCGTTACAGATATCTACGGCCGGGTGCAGTCAGTGAAGGTCCTTAAATCAGTTCCCCTCCTGGACCAGGCTGCCAAAGATGCTGTCCGGCAATGGGTCTATGAACCCATGGTCATCAACGGTCGCCCACGGCCCGTTGTTTTTACGGTTACGGTTACCTTTGAATTAAAATAAGAAAACTATATGAATGCTTACGATATTTAAAAGGAGGCAATTAAAATGCAATTTAGTCTAGTGGAATTATGGCACTCAATGGGTTTACCAGTCAAGTTCGTTGCTCTTATTCTGGTATTTCTTTCTATCTTAACCCTTTACCTATTCATCGAGCGTCAAATCATATTCAGAAAAGCAAAGAAGAGATCAAAAGTTATTGCTCCAAAGATGGAAGAATTACTCAGAGCAGGTAAAAACAAAGAAGCCCTTAATCTTGCAACCAAAAAAGAGAACAAAAGAAGTCATTTAGCTAGAGTTTCTGCTGCTGGAATTAAAGAATTCCTGGAGGGCGAAGAAGCAGGTCTCGGTTTTGACCAGCAAGTTGAAACCGCTGAAAGAGGAACCGACAGAGCTTCAGTTATGTTCACTCAGGAACTTAAAAGAGGACTGAGCGTTCTGGCAACCATAGCCACATCTTCACCTTTTATTGGTCTTTTTGGGACCATTCTCGGTATCATCAATGCTTTCCAAGGAATCGCCATGACAGGATCTGGCGGCCTGGGAGCTGTTATATCCGGAATTGCAGAAGCTCTTATCTCAACCGCTTTTGGAATTGGAGTGGCTATTTTAGCTCTTTGGGTTTACAATTACTTAGCTGATAAAGTAGAAGTCTTTGGAGCAGAGATGGCAAATACCGGCTCAGAAGTTGTTGATTTCTTTTCAAGAAGAAAAGAAAAAATCGAGTCTTAAAAAGAGAGGGGTTATCCATTAAAAGTCGTTTAATAAAAACAAAAAAATTAAAAGAGGTATAAAATGGGTGTTAAAGCTCTTAAAAATAAAAAAGAAGAGATGAACGCTGAACCTAATGTGGTTCCCCTCTGTGATGTGTTGCTGGTTCTCTTGATCATTTTCATGGTTGTCACTCCTCTTGTTCAAAAAGGTGTGGACCTTAAGCTCCCAACCGCTTCCAATACCATAGAAATGCCTGATAATCCGGAGGTTGTTCTCTATATAAGGAAAGACGGCACACTTTTTGTCAATGAACAACAAGTAGATGAGAGAAACCCACTTCAAATCCTACTCGAAGATGCTATGATGCAGGCTAGCGATAAAAAGCTTTATCTAAAAGCAGACCAGGATTTAGAATTCGGTGAAATCGTTGAGCTTATTGGAACAATGAAGAACGCCGGCGTTGAAGATATTGGAATCATTACTGATAAGAAAACTGAAGAAGTCAGATAATCTGAAAAATTTTATTTTTTAGTTGATTCAAATCTAGGGAGTAAAGAAAGAAAAGCTTCTACTTCTTCTTTACTCCCTGGTTCTTTATTAAGGACTTTCTTCCAGATTTCCTTACTCTCCATACAAAAGTAAAGAGGGACCTTTTCATTCCCATAGAAGCGAATAGCGTTCACTATTTTCTGGTATAATTTGATCCTCAAGGGTTTAAAATATCTCAACTTACCATCAATCCCTTTGATCATTTCCTGATAAATTATCTTAGTTGAAGGAAATCTCTTTCTAATCAAACTCTTAAGCTGTTTGGGGAAACGAAGAGACCCTAAGCTGATCCAAGCTATCCGAGAGGGATCGATTCTGCTAAAAAGCCTTTTGATCACAGCCTCATAGTCCTTCTCCCATCCGGGATATAAAATCAATGGATCAAAATGGAAGGCAACTCTAAAGCCTCTATTCTGAACCTCAAAAGCAGCCTCTATTCTGTCTCTTACTGGAGGAGCTCCTTTTTCCTCTTTTTCAGCCATCAATTCTGTGTTAAGGGACCACGCTGTAATGATATTCTCAGCCGGTTCTTCACTCATGATATTGTCTATATTCAGTGACTTGGTTTTCAGCTCAAAGTTCACTCTGCTTTTTCCCCTGAAATAAGCGATAAGTTCTTTGGAACGTTCTGTGATGGGGTCTAACGCTAAAGAATCGCCTAACTCCCCTGTTCCGATGCGAATGAACCGGTTTCTTTGTTTGAAAAGAAATTTATCTAACTGCTCCCACAGATCATCTGTATTGACATGTATGGTCATCAAGGGGTTGTCAAGATAATGCTGCAGAATGCAGTAAGAACAATCCATAGGGCAGTTCAAGTCTGTGTTAATGATATAATAATTGCATCCTAAATAATAAGGTGTGCAGGGACAGGGTTTGACAAAATCTCCTTTTAGAGATTTCAACCATAGGGCTTTTTTGCCTTCCCCTATAGTGTCTTTGAATGCAAGATATCTTTTGATAACTTCTTCTTCATTTTTGACCACTTGGACAGGAATCGAGTTCAGCTTTTTCAATATTTTTTGGGAAAGAGGCAACTTGAGGCTTGTTTCATCAACGAATATTTTTTGAATTTGGTTCTGAAATTCAGTCATGAGAAAACGGATTAAAAAGCAGAGAGATTTCTTTTCTTTCAGACAATTCCTTGAGTTTACGGATGTGTTTTTTCAGCTCTTCTTGGTTTTTAATGTCTAATTTTATGGTTATGGTATCCCCTTCAAAAAATTTTGAAGGAATCACCTTCATCTCTTCAGGAAGATCCAGGCTTTGGCTGAGTTCTTCAAAGGCCTGTCTCCATGTATCGAAGGCGGGATTTTTCAACTTTTTTGATAACATATAGATCTTTTCAGCCTTTTGGACCGGATCGAGACCTTTATCATTCTGTATTCTTAATAACTCTCCGGAATTTAATAAATTTTGAACAGAAACATCTTGTTTCCTGGAGATATCAAAAAAATTTTCAATCAGCTGTTTTTGCTTGTTGAGGCTTAATGGCTCCATAAAAGGATAAAGAGACTGTGCTTCCTCAGGAGCCAGCTCGGTCATTATTTCAAGCATCCCCAGTGACCAGTTCCTCTGGTGTGCGGTCTTTTTTATGTTTTCTTTGAGTCCATCTATATTTAAGTAAACCTCCATGACCTCTCTTCTTGGAGGAATCTTTAAAAGAGACATGTATTTTTTCATGATATTTTCCGGTTCTTCTCCAAAGTCATAAAATTTTCTTATCACAGCCGCTTTTTCAATTTGAGAATACTCCCTTATTGACAAATTTTCATATACTGGGATTTTGAATGCCTCCAGGTCACTTTGTTCATCCATCACAAACACAGGAATTAAATTCATCGATAACTTCTGACAAACGGTTACCCTCCTCCAGCCTGAAACAATAATATATTTTTGTTCCCTTTTAGATATTACAGGCGGATTCAGCAGCCCTGATTTTTTTATGGAGGGAATGAGAGAATCCACTGAAAAATAAGGTGAAATCTGGAATCTTTGATCATTTGTGTCAATCTGGTCTATGTTGATCTGAGTAAACTTCATATTTTGCATATTCTAATTTTAATCCAATTCATCCAACGAGTCCAATCCTGAACTATTCATAAAATATGTATGCATGCTATGCAAATTTTTATGAATATTCATCTTTGAAAGTTAATATGTATATAAATCATAATTAATGCGTTTGTCTATGAAATGATTTTTATTTTAATGCATACATATTTTACCTTATAGGCGAGCCGAATTGAAATTTGGGTATTGCTTGTGCTCGCTAAAGATTTTTAACGCCATTCCTCACACTGTTTTTTCGGCTTCTGCGCAACTCCCCCCGTTCGTGGGTCAAACATGCTCGAAGCTCGGCTTTGCCGAGTTCCCTCAAACACAGCCTTCAGAAGGCTAAATCTTTAATGTCGCTTCAGCAACACCCAAATTTCATAGAGCTTGCGATTTCAATGTTTGGAATATCTGATCTAGATTATTAACGAATTAAGATTGCTAATGGGGAGAAGGGCAAGGGATGAGGAATCCCCTGTGAGGGCGGAGCGGGCATGGTTCCTCTTTAGAGGAGAGCGAAGCCCGAACCGGGAGAGAGATTCCTCGCTGGGGAATCGAGCGGGTGACGAATCCCTTGCCCTTCCCCTCATAACATTTTTAACAAGCACAAGCCACACCTGAATTTCGTTTTACTAATGGCTTTGTTTTTGCTATCTTGACTGAGAAGAATTTGATGAAAAAAAATAAAGAATCCATTGTCATCCCACCCAAAATCAAAACTTTGAAGAGCCAAAGAGCTTTTTTTATTCCGGCAGACACGCCCAGAAGAGCCATAAAACAACATTTAGAAAAAAAAGCTGAAAAAAAACATAAATTTTTGTTCTCTCATCTCTATAAGCTCAAAAATAAAGTTGTTCTCTTGGGAGGTATTGGAGCCCCGGCAGCTGTACTGGCTGTGGAACCTTTGATTTATTCTGGCGTGGAGGAAATCATTGTGTTGGGATTCTGTGGAGGACTCACAGAAAAAATAAACCTTTTTGATATTTTTATGATAAACACCGCCTTTTCTGGAGAAGGAACTTCATCCTATTACATTCCTGATAAAAATAAATGGACTTCCTCTAAAAAATTATCCAAAGAGATAGAGCAAAAGTTTGAATCAAATCACACGGTCCTTAAAAAGGCTTCCATTGTATCCATAGATGCTCCTTATAGAGAAACAAAAAATTGGCTCATTCACAAACAGAAAATGGGAATTGAGTTAGTCGATATGGAAACATCTGCTGTGTTTGCTCTGGCTGAATATCATCATATTGAGGCCGCAGCTGTTATGGTGGTGTCTGATATTTTGGGACCCCAATCACATCAAATCGGTTTCTTAGAAACAAAATTCAATGACCGAATCAAAAAAATTTTATCCATGTTTTTATGAATAAGTTAGGAGATTGAAATGAAACCTAAAGCTTTAATCACTAAAAAACTTCTTCCTGAAGCCATGGAATATCTAGAAAAACACATTAATTATGAAGTGGCTGGCACAGATCAATACCCCTCCAAAGAAGAAATCATTTCCCGGATCAAAGATAAGCAAGGACTTGTATCCCTGCTGGTTGATAAAATCGACAAACATATCATAGATGCAGCTCCTGACCTGAAAATCATTGCCAACTGTGCGGTAGGATACAACAACATAGATGTGAAATACGCTACTACCAAAGGCATCTATGTCACAAACACCCCTGGAGTTTTAACAGATACCACAGCTGACCTTACCTGGGCTCTTATCCTTTCCACAGCCAGAAAAATTCCACAGGCTGATCAGTTCACCAGAGACAAAAAATATAAAAACTGGGAGCTGGACCTTTTTCTAGGTAAAGATCTAACTGGAAAACAACTGGGAATCATTGGCATGGGTCGAATAGGAAGAGCAGTAGCTTTAAGAGCTCAGCCTTTTAAACTCAAAACAGTTTATACAGACCCAAATAGGCTCACTCCTGAGGAAGAGAAAAAATATAAAGCCCGCTGTCTTCCTCTTGAAAAACTTTTGAAATCTTCTGATATCATCACCATCCATACCGCATTGACCAAGGACACCCATCACTTGATCTCAAAAAAAAGCATTCATCTTATGAAAAAACAAGCTATCTTGGTCAATGTATCCCGCGGTCCTGTGGTGGAAGAAAAAGCACTGGCTGAAGCTCTTGAAAAGGGAGACTTATGGGGAGCGGGATTAGACGTTTATGAAAACGAGCCTGAAATTGAAGAAAAGCTGCTCTCTTTGGACAACGTGGTTTTACTTCCTCATATTGGGAGTGCCAGCTATGAAACACGACTTAAAATGTCTATGATGGCTGCTAAGAACCTGGTTCATGTTCTCTCAGGGAAAAAACCTTTGAATCCAGTCAATAAAATCTAAGGGGAGCCCAAGCCACATTACCTTTAAATTTCAAGTAATTCAGGTGTGGCTGAATTTCATCCTATTCCTCCATTTCCTTGACCACTGCCCTCACTTCTTTCACAAACTCATCCACCATTTCCTCGGCTTTTACCTTCCGGAAAGATTTCCCGTTCTTGAATATCAATCCATATCCTTTTCCAAAGGCTATGCCAATATCCGCTTCTCTCGCCTCTCCTGGCCCATTGACCTCGCATCCCATCACAGCCACGGTAAGTGGTTTTTTGATGTCCTTGATCCTGTTCTCTATTTCCACAGCCATCTCTGGCAGATCCACCCTGCATCGACCACACACAGGACAGGAAACAAAATTTAATCCTCTTTTTCTCAGTCCCAAGCTGGAGAGAATCATATAGGCTGCCCGGACCTCTTCTTCAGGCGGAGCCGTCAGTGAAATCCGAATGGTGTCAGCCAATCCTGCTTTTAAGATCAGAGCCAATCCTGCTGAAGATTTCACGCTTCCTGAAAACAAAGGTCCAGCTTCGGTTATTCCTGCGTGAAAAGGATAATCAACATGTTGGGCTAAAAGCATTAAAGATTCCACAGTACGGAGTATATCCGAAGCTTTGATAGATACCTTCATGAGATGAAAATCCATTTCTTCAATAATTCGAATATTTTTCAAGGCGCTCTCGACCAAAGCCTCTGGACTTGCCCTCCCGTATTTCTCCAGTATTTCCTTTTCCAAAGAACCTGAATTGACTCCGATTCGAATAGGAATTTCCTTGTCTTTGGCAGCTTTGACCACTTCTTTGATTCTTGTTTTCGACCCGATATTTCCGGGATTTATCCGAAGTCCGTGAACTCCTTTTTTTATGGATTCCACAGCCAATCTATAATCAAAATGGATATCAGCGATCACCGGAATATTCACTTTTTTTATGATTTCTTCCAAGGAATCAACCGACTCTTTATCCGGGACAGCAATCCTGATAATCTCGCACCCCACCATTTCTAGTCTCTTGATCTGCAGGATAGTGGCTTGAGTATCCCTTGTATCTGTCTTGGTCATGGACTGGACCACAATAGGAGCTTGGCCTCCTATGGGAACATCCCCTATTTTTATCTG
>JAWLEN010000003.1:35228-44795 GCA_041686095.1 Candidatus Aminicenantota bacterium | reverse complement strand
TTTTATATATTATCATTTTTTGTTTTCAAGATATCACCACGGTATCAGACTTTCCCAACCATTAGGCAAACGCTTGACCACATCATTAAGAATCACAAAAACTATAATGATGATGAACATGGCAAAGCCGATCTGCATAATGATCTGCTTCACTTTGGGACTGAATTCTTTTCTGAATAATCCCTCTAAGGAAAGCACAAGAATCTGTCCTCCGTCCAGCACAGGAATGGGGAAAAGATTAATGATTCCTAATTGAAGACTAATGAAAGCGATCCAGCTTAAAAGCGAGATAAATCCCCCTCTCAGGGCAGCATAAGAAAAATTGGCTATATCAATAGGCCCTCCTACCTGAGAGGCTGGAGTTTCTCCGGTGATGAGTTCTTTGAGGAAATTGAACACCATGGATATCAATTCGATATTGAAGTTAACGCTTTGGGCAATAGAGGCAAAAAATCCATATTGTTCAATAGTGGCTTCTGGGATAAGCATGATTCCGACCTCACCCTTTCCTCCTTTTTCCCGCGGGGTGATATTCAAATTCCTTGTCTCTCCGTTTCTCCGGATTAGAAAGTCCAATTCCTTCCCGGCATTATTTCCAATAACCTCACTGAATTGAAAATAATACATAGGTTCTTGTTCCACTGCTAAAATAACATCCCCTGGTTTCAATCCTGCTTTTTCAGCCGGAGAGCCGGGCTCAACCATCTGGACCTGAGTGTAAACTTTTCCGAAAAATCCTGCATATCCCATATTGTATTGAGTCCGGCTTTCTGTTTTTAAATCAACTTCAAGCACTCGGCTATCTCTTTTGAACTGGATATCAATGGTTTTATCCGGCTTGCTTCCCACAGCCAATTCCACATCCTGCCAGGTATCGGTTTTTTTATCGTTGATCCTTAATATCTGATCACCGGGTTGAAGGCCTGCTTGTTCTGCCGGAGAACCAGGCTCGATCCATCCAATAACAGGAACCTGGTCCTGATACACGGGGACAGAAGTCCCCACCATATTGATAAAAGCCATCACAGCAACAGCGAGGACAATATTCATCACAGGCCCCATCAATATAACCAGAAACCGCTGCCATCTTTTAGCGCTGAGAAAATCACCGGGCTTAAGTTCCTGGGGTTTAGACAGTCCCTCCACCATGGCTTCTTCTCCAGCGAACTTAACATATCCTCCCATTGGCACTAGGCTGACTCTGTAATCTGTATCCCCTTTTTTAAATCCAAAAAGTCTCTTGCCGTATCCGAAAGAAAATACGGTTACTCTTATTCCTACTAGTTTGGCCATGAAAAAATGACCAAATTCATGAGCAAAAACAAGAATTCCAAAAACTATAATAAAAGCGACGATTGTTCCGATTATTGATCCCATTTTATTACCTTTGTCTGATTTTACTCCAGGTCCTTTCTCTAGCTTCCTGGTCAATTTTTAATATATCATCTATGGTTTTAATCTCTATTCTTTTTGTTTCCTCTGTTACTTCAATAACGAATTCCCATATATCAGAAAAGTTGATTTCCTTTTCAAGAAAAGCATGAACAGCCTCTTCATTGGATGCATTGAGAGCCACAGAAAAATACTGTTCCTCTCTGAGAGCTTTGTAAGCAAGTTTGATTAAGGGAAACTTTTTGAAATCAACCTCATAAAAGTCAAGAGAGCTCACCTGACTCAAATCCAAAGAAGAAAGAACAGACTCTTGTCGATGAGGATATGTCAAGGCGAATTGAATGGGAATTTTCATATCTGTAGGGCTTAACTGAGCCAAAATAGACCCGTCTCTCATTTCCACCAATGAATGCACAATGCTTTGGGGATGTATCAAAACGCCCAGTTTTTCCGGAGGAAGGTTAAAAAGCCACTTGGCTTCAATCAGCTCCAGCCCTTTATTCATCATGGTGGCAGAGTCAATGGAAATTTTCTTTCCCATTTGCCACCTGGGGTGGTTCAAGGCTTTTTCAACAGGCTGATTCTTAATATCCTTCTCATCCAAACGAAAAAAAGGCCCTCCGGAAGCCGTGAGTATGACTTTTTTCACTTCCTGAATATTTTCCTTATTCAAACATTGGAAAACTCCGCTGTGCTCACTGTCAACCGGTATGATTTCGGCTCCGGATTTAGATGCCTCCCTGTTTATTAATGCTCCTGCAGCAACCATGGACTCCTTATTGGCAAGCCCCACTCTTTTCCCGCTTTTCACTGCGGCCATGGTTGGTTTTAATCCATTGATGCCTGTTATAGCTGATATAATGATGTCATTTTTTTTATAGCCTGCCACATGTTCAGCACCTTCCTGACCGTATTTTATTTTAATGGGAAGATTGAGCCGTTGTTCTTTTAATTCATCAGCATCCTTTTTATCACGGAGGGAAACAATTTCAGGCTTAAATTTTTTGATTTGCTGGTACAAAAGTTTCTTATTTTTTCCTGCAGAAAGCCCCACAATTTTAAATTGATCTTTAAAATAAGATATGATTTCAAGAGTATTTCTTCCTATAGAACCTGTGGATCCAAGGATAGATACATTTCTCATCTTTTATGCTTCTTCCATTTCAGTTCATTCCCAAATATTTCAGAATGTAGTAAAAGAAGGGAATAGCCAGGACCAGACTGTCTGTTCGATCCAACATCCCTCCATGACCAGGCAAAATATTTGAAGAATCTTTCACTCCAGCGGCTCTTTTAAACATGGATTCAAGTGGATCACTCAATTGAATAATCACTTGGATCAAAATAGATATAATGATTATCTTCCATAATAAAAAATCACTTCCAAAAAGCACCCAGGCAGCCACTAAGCCCGTAATGGTTCCAAAAATAAGACCTGCGGCACTCCCCTCCCAAGTCTTTTTGGGACTGGCTAATGACGCCATTTTGTGTTTCCCCCATTTTTTCCCAATAAAAAAAGCAAAGGTGTCTCCTGTGAAAATAACCGCTAATAAAAAATAAATATAAAAAGGCCCATATTCTTCTCTGATGAGATTGATGTGATTCAGAGTGAAACTCAAATAAAAAGCACCAAAAAAAGTCAGCGACAGCTCTGCAGGAAAAGCCATCAATTCCTCAAGTGTTTTTATGGAAAGCAGATATCCAATGGTTAATATGAAAAGCCCGGCCAATAAAGCCAAACTAAGGGAAAACTCTCTTAACAGGAAAGTCATGGCAATGAGCAGAGAAAAAAATATCCCCAGCACTTTATTGGGATAAACTCTTTTTTTTTGAGAAAGGTTATAAAACTCATTGAGAGACAAGAGCACAATTATTTGTATGGCAATAAAAAAGAAGATTTTTGAAGAAAACTGGACCATTAGAAAGACAAGAGGCAGGAGAACAAGTGCGGTTAAAGTTCTTTTCAATACATTCATTTTCATTTCAAGTTTCTATCTGACTGAATCCCCAACTATAAACAATCTTGATACTAAAAATCAATAAGGATTTAGATTTGGGGCTATCTTTTGGGTTCAATATCTCCGAATCTTCTTTCTCGTTCCTGGAATTCCACTATGGCTTCCAGCATGTGCTTTCTATTGAAATCAGGCCATAAAACAGGAGTCACCCAAATTTCAGAATAAGCTATTTGCCAGAGAAGGAAATTAGATATCCGGAGCTCGCCGCTGGTCCTAATCAGCAGGTCGGGATCCGGGATCCCTGAAGTGTATAAATATTTGGAAAAAAAATCTTCGCTTAAATCTTTTTGACTAATTCCATCTGTATCCATTATTTTTTTTACTGCCTCAATAATTTCCGAACGACCGCTGTAATTCAATGCTAAATTTATGATAAATCTGTCATTTTTTTTGGTCATGTTGATGACCTTTTCAAGCTCCTTTTTTGTTTTTTCCGGAATTTGATCCATCTGCCCAATCACATTCAACCTGAATTTATTTTCTACCAGCACATTGGACTCTTTTTTCAGATAATCTTTCAGCAGCTCCCAAAGTGTTTTGACTTCTCTTTTGGGTCTTTTCCAGTTTTCTTTAGAAAAGGCATACAGGGTGAGATATTTTATTCCGATTCGAGAACAAGTCTCCACTATTTCTCTGACTGCTTTGGATCCAGCTCTATGTCCTTCCGCTCTGGGAAGATTTCTCTTCTTTGCCCAACGCCCGTTTCCGTCCATGATCACGGCTACATGTTGAGGCAATTTAGAGAAATCTATTTGATGAACCAGGGTCTCTTCTGCACTGCCTGGTTTGATGAATTCTTTTAAATTCTCTTTCATAAAACAATTATAGAAATTGCTTTCTCTCTTGTCAAAATACCTTTGGCGCCTTTAGGAAGCATTTCCCAAACCGCGATAAAGTTTATTTGACATATAAGGGGAAGGGCAAGGGATTCGTCACCCGTTCGATTCCCCAGCGTGGAATCTCTCTCCCGGTTCGGGCTTCGCTCCCCTCTAAAGAGGAACCATGCCCGCTCCGCCCTCACAGGGGATTCCTCATCCCTTGCCCTCTCCCCTTAATAAACATTATACTTCATACTTCACCTATATCACGGTTTTGGAAAGGCTTCCTAGCCTTTTTATCAAAGGTTGATGGAAACAGCATTCTCAGCTATAATAATATGTCAATTTATATTGATTATCGTTGTTATAGATTGTTCAGCCTGTATTATTCATAAAAAGAGGAGAAATATGTGTTTAGGAATACCAGCTAAAGTTACTGAAATAGATGAAAACAATCAAGGCAAGGTAGATTATCTTGGCACCAAAGTGAGCACCAATTTTACTTTATTAGAAGATGTCAACCCCGGGGACTGGGTGATCGTTCATGCCGGATTTGCCATTTCCAGACTCAATGAACAAGAGGCCCAAGAAACATTAGAACTTATCCGAGAATACTCAAAATTCACAGAAAACATTAGAGACGAAAAATAATTCCAAACCAGGAGCTTGATTTGAGTCAATTATGAGAGAATTGCGTAATAAAAACGTCATCCAAGGGCTTCTGGCTGAGATCAAAAAAAAATCCCCTTCCCTCCCTTACCCTTTAAAAATAATGGAAGTCTGCGGAACTCATACTATGGTGATCCACCGCTATGGTCTCAGAAATATGCTCAGTCAAGCAGGAATCGAAATGCTGTCTGGCCCGGGATGTCCGGTCTGTATCACTCCCAACGAAATACATGAGGCTGCTATTAAGCTGGTTACAGAAAATAAAAACTTCATATTGACCACTTTTGGAGATATGACCCGGGTCCCTACGAGAAAAGGCTCTATTCAAACCACAGTACCTAAAAAAGGCTCCCAGGTTAAAATCGTTTATTCCCCTTTTGAAAGTCTAAACACAGCTAAAAATAATCCAGATAAAGATGTGGTGTTTTTTGGAGTGGGATTTGAAACCACTATTCCTGCGATTGCAGTCACTCTCAAATATGCTGTGCAAAACAATCTAAAAAATTTCTCTCTTCTTTCAGCTCTATGGCTGATCCCTCCTCCCCTTAAAGCCATCGTGGAATCTAAAGAGAATCAGATCCAGGGATTTCTCTATCCGGGACATGTGAGTGCCATTATCGGCGCTTATCCCTATCATTTCATTCCAGAAAAATATTTGATTCCAGGCGCTATCACAGGATTTGAGCCTGGAGATATCCTCATGTCTATTTCTTCTATTCAAAACCAGATAATAAACTCAAAACCAAAAGTAGATAACACATACACTCGAGTGGTTAAACCAAACGGAAACCCAGCTGCTGTCAAAGTTATGGAGGAGATGTTCCAAAAAAAGCACAGCCATTGGCGTGGACTCGGGCTGATTCCAAACAGTGGGTTAAAGCTTAAACATGAATACAAATCTTTTGATGCTGAACTCAAATACAAGCTCAATATTAAAGCAAAAAGCCAAGACCTCCCTGGATGTCGGTGCGGAGATGTTCTTCAAGGAATCATATCCCCTCCTGAATGTCCCCTTTATTCAAATCAGTGCACACCCGATTCCCCCCAGGGTCCATGCATGGTGTCTTATGAAGGAGCTTGCCTGGCTTATTTTAAGTATGGAGATAGAGATAGGGATTGAATAAAGGAGGCCATGATGAAAAAGATTAGTCTGGAAATGGGAAGCGGCGGAAAACTGATGCGCGATTTCATAGATGAGCATATTGTCAATACATTCAGCAATCCTTTTCTGAATGAGCTGGCTGATTCAGCTCTTCTTCCTAAAAACCTAGGTTTTACTACAGATAGTTATGTGGTCGACCCCATTTTCTTCCCTGGTGGTGATATTGGATCTTTGAGTGTAAACGGAACAGTTAATGATTTGGTTGTCTCTGGAGTTAAACCTGAATTCCTTTCTCTTTCTTTAATTATAGAAGAAGGACTTGAATTGGATTCCATAAAAAAAATACTCAAATCCGTCAGAAATGCGGCTGAGGAGGCAGAAGTCCTTATAGCCACGGGAGACACAAAAGTCGTGAAACAGGGACAGGGTGATAAAATCTTTATCAACACCGCAGGGGTGGGAACTGTGATTGCCAGGCCATCCCCTCAAAAAATCAGGCCCGGAGATAAAATCATCGCTACAGGGACTCTTGGAGAACACAGCCTGGCTATTATGCTGGCAAGAGAAGAGTTTGGAATAGAAACAAAGGCGCAGAGTGACTGCGCTCCTTTAAATTTTCTCCTCCCCTTATGGAAAAAAGGCCCTTTATGGATGCGCGATGTCACCAGAGGCGGACTGGCCACAGTGCTCACCGAGCTTTCCGATAAACTACCTTATTCCATCATCATTAAAGAAGATAAAATACCCCTTTCTTCCCCTGTTCAAGCAGCTAGTGAACTCTTAGGTATCGATCCTTTGTATTTGGCATGCGAAGGAAGAGCTTTGCTGGTTGTGGTTGAAGAAAAAGCAGAGGCGGTCTTGAGTGAAATAAGGAATAATAAAAAAGGAAAAAAAGCTGAGATCATTGGAAAGATCGATGATAAAAAAGGCAAACCCGGAGAACTTCTGCTCTCAACAATCTCAGGAGGATTAAGGCTCCTGGAGCCATTGACGTCAGAGTTGCTTCCCAGAATCTGCTAAAATAAAATTTCGGTTATGGCTGCAGCCACATCTGAAATTTTAGAAGCGTGCGTTGTCAACGTACTGAATATCTAAGCTAGATTGTCTGCGAATCGGTATTGCTTCAGAGGGGAGAAGGGCATGGGGTGAGGAATCCCCTATGAGGGCTGAGCGGGCATGGCTCCTCTTTAGAGGAGAGCGAAGACCGAATGGGAGTGAGATTCCACGCCGGGGAATCGAGCGGGTGACGAATCCTGTGCCCTTTCCCCTATAAGTGTTATTGGAAATGCATACAGATTTTATGAATTATGAATTATTTTCTTCCGATAGAGTAATACTCAAAACCCCTGGCTCTCACTTCCCCAGGATCAAATATATTACGGCCGTCTATAATAATGGGATTCGCCATTGATTTCTTGACCTTATCCAGATCCAATCTTGAAAATTCGTCCCACTCAGTGATAAATAGGGCGGCATTGGCACCCTTTAAAGCTCCATAAGCAGATTCAGCATACTGAACATTAGGTTCCTTCTCTGGAAATATCTTTTTTACTTTTTCAGCTGCTTCTGGGTCATACAAAGAAAGATTGGCTCCTTCCTCTAAAAGTCTTTTTATGATATCAACACTAGGAGCGTTTCGTATATCGTCTGTCCTCGGTTTAAACGCCAAACCAAGAACAGCTAATTTTTTGTTTTTTAATATCCATAAAGCATCTTTTAATTTATTGATGAACATATCTATTCTTGCTGTATTGATCCGGTCAACCTCTTTCAGCATTCTCATGTCAATTCCCAGGTCCTCTCCTATTTTGACCAGGGCTCTAACATCTTTAGGAAAACAGGAGCCGCCATATCCCAAGCCAGCCCTTAAGAATTGTTTCCCTATTCGAGAATCCAGTCCCATCCCCTTAGCCACAAGCTCTACGTCCGCATCTGTTTTTTCGCATAAGTCAGAAATAAGATTTATAAAAGATATCTTCATGGCAAGAAAAGAATTGGAGGCGTGCTTTATAAGCTCAGCTGTGTCAATATTTGTGATATGAATCTTGTCCTTATACTTTTCATAAATTTTCAACAGGATATTCTTTGCTTTCTCAGATTCCACTCCTAAGACAATACGGTCAGGATTGAGAAAATCCGAGACCGCAGAACCCTCCCTTAAAAACTCAGGATTGGAAGCCACATCAAAGGAATATTCACCGTTCTTGTAAAGACTTATAGTGCGTTTTATCCAGGAAGAAGTTCTGACTGGAACAGTGCTTTTTTCTACCACCAGCTTATATCCATTTAGGTTTTCTGCAATACAACGCGAAACTCCCTCCACATATGTCATATCCGCACTTCCGTCTTTTCTCTGGGGCGTGTTCACACACACAAAAAGCACATCCGAGGACTTTATGGTTTCCTCAAGGTCAGAATTAAAACTTAGGTTTCCTTCGTTAAGATTTTTCTTTAATAATTCTTCAAGACCCGGCTCATAAATCGGAACAATTCCTTGAGATGCTTTTTCAATCTTTTCTGTAACCTTGTCCGTTCCAATGACATGATGGCCTAAATCAGCAAGACCCACGGCTGTGACCAAACCAACATAACCGGTTCCAATAACACCTATTTTCATGTCTTATTCCCTTATTCTCAATCCCAATAAACTGTCTTTCATTCAATCCATGTAACCAAGTGCTTTTAGCCTCTTTTTTACTTTTTCTTCATCTTCCTTACTGAATTTATCATCTTTATTTTTTTTCTTAGCTGCTTCTTTCTCGAGAAGCTTCACCACATATTCTTCAACTGAATCAATATTTTCTCTCTCAGCCAATTTCTCTATTTTTCTAAATATAGAAACAGGGATTAATATTTTTTTCTTCTTAGTCATATTTCCACCACCTCCCTTTATAGAATACCGATCTAAAAATTCATTTCTCTGTTTCTATAAAGATCTAAATCAACGCTTTGGATCATCTTGTTAAGATCCGCCTTAACCTCTTTAATGAAGTCACTGATTTCCACTATGTTTTTATCTGGATTTTTTATTATTTGGTTGTAGTTGACAAAAAGATGATCTATGTCTCTTCTTTCCCTGATCATCTCCTGGACAAGTTTGTCAAGCTTAAGGAAACTTTCTTTTATTTCTTTCCTGTTGTCATCCTTCTTCTTTGCCATCTTTTCCATGGAATCGAGGACCTCTTCTATATTACGCTTTGTATAGATGACCTTATATTTTCCTTTTGGTAAAAATCTCATTCCAAATGAGGTTATTTTTATAAACTTTCCTTTATACTTTTCAAATGGAAAGATGCCTTCCATCAGTTTGTTTATGATCTTTCCCCCTTCAAGTTCATAATATCCTTTAGGATTGTTTTTATCTGGGGGTCTTGAGCTGGAATCAAAAGCAACCGGAACGCCTCCAGCATATAAAATCTGCATGATCATGGATGTACCTGAACGTTCCAATCCAGAAACAATGTAATTGGTGTCATTTTTTAAGCCCATAGCCTCTATATATTAATTTATAAATGATTTTCCTGCAAGCAAATTGTCAATTTGGCAGCTTTTATGAAATCCCCAGAAA